>NZ_FNKP01000004.1:300000-503609 GCF_900099835.1 Paraburkholderia fungorum | reverse complement strand
AAGAGTATGCGAGCCGGCATTTCGATTACGCCCTTGCCAGGTTCAATACTAAAACTGTTCAGTGGAGGCACTGGACGACTCCTAACATGAATGACGCCGAACACGTGAATGACGAACTGCGGCATGACGTCCTCAGGGCGCCGAGCCTAGCTCGTGGCCTGCAGGTCCTCAATGAATTCTCGAGCCATGGCTGCCCGATGAGCGCGCCAGCGCTCTCGCGGCGTCTCAAGATTCCCCGCACGACTCTGTTTCGGTTGCTTCACACAATGGTATCTCTCGGCTTCCTAGAGCGAACCGATAATGGCCGTACATTTCGTCTCGGCGTGGGCGTTCTGCGTTTGGGATTTGAATCCCTCAGTTCTAGGGAAAAGACTGATATCGGATTACAGGTTATCGAATCTTTGTGCGACGAGACAGGGCTTACTAGCCACATTTTGGTCCGTGATGGACGTGATGTCGTCGTCGTTGCCAAAGCGCAAAGTCGTCTCAGAATCTTCTGTTCGCTGAAGGTCAATGTCGGTACCCGTCTGCCCGCTTATGCAACGACGCACGGCCGGGTGCTGATGGGCGACATGACGCTCGACGATCTGAAGAAGCTCTATCCCGAGCCGGAACTGGAGCGCTTCACGAAGCAGACGCCCGCCACCGTCGAAGACTTGTATGAGCGTGTGCGCGACGACGCGCAGCGTGGTTTCGCGATCAGCGAGTCGTCGTTCGAACGCGGTATTTCAGTGGTCAGCGTGCCGGTGCGCAACGACACGGGGCGCATCGTCGCGGTCATCACGACGACGATTCCGCGCCACGAGATCGACGCGTCGCTGCTCGACAGCGGCCTGATCGACAAGGTCCGCCGCGCGGCCGACGAACTTTCGCAGCGGCTCAACTATCGGCCGAAGAACGCGCCGAACGCGGGCAGCCAATACATGAAGGCACTGGGGCTCTGATGATCCAAATCGATTTGACCGGACAGGTGGCGGTGGTGACGGGCGGTTCGTCCGGCATCGGCCTCGCGACTGCCGAACTCTTTTTGCGGGCGGGTGCATCGGTTGCGATCTGCGGCCGTAACACCGAGCGTCTCGCGCACGCGGAAGCCGCGCTGAAAGCGAAGTTTCCCGCCGCGCAACTGCTCGCTCAAGCCTGCGACGTACTCGACGCCGACGACGTCAACGCCTTCGCGCAAGCCGTGCAAACGCGCTTCGGCCGCACCGACATGCTGGTGAACAACGCCGGCCAGGGTCGCGTCTCGACGTTCGCCAACACGACCGACGACGCCTGGCGCGAAGAACTCGACCTGAAGTATTTCAGCGTGATCCGCCCGACCCGCGCGTTTCTGCCGATGCTGCGCGATGCGGCTGGCGGCGGCAACGCGGCGATCGTCTGCGTGAACTCGCTGCTCGCGCTGCAACCGGAGCCGCACATGGTCGCGACTTCGTCGGCGCGCGCGGGCGTGCAGAACCTCATCAAGTCGCTCGCCGTGGAACTCGCGCCGCAGCATATTCGCGTCAACTCGATTCTGATCGGCATCGTCGAATCGGGTCAGTGGCGCCGCCGTCACGCTGCGGAAGCGCAGCCGGGCCAGAGCTGGGAAGACTGGACCGCCGAACTGGCGAAAAAGAAAAACATTCCGCTGGGTCGCTTCGGCAAACCCGAAGAGGCCGCTCAAGCGCTCTTTTATCTGGCTACCACGCTGTCGTCGTACACGACGGGCAGTCACATCGATGTTTCTGGAGGCGTTGCACGACATGTCTAACAAAACCACCGTTGGCGAACTGATCGCCGCTTTCCTCGAGCAATGCGGCGTTCAAACCGCATTCGGCGTGATCTCGATTCACAACATGCCGATCCTCGACGCGATTCATAACCGCGGCAAGATCCGCTATGTCGGCGCGCGCGGCGAAGCCGGCGCGGTCAATATGGCCGACGGCCTCGCGCGTGTCTCGGGCGGCCTCGGTGTGGCGTTCACCAGCACCGGCACCGCAGCGGGCAACGCAGCGGGCGCAATGGTCGAAGCGCTGACGGCAGGCACGGCGCTGCTGCACGTCACCGGTCAGATCGAAACCGAATATCTGGATCAGGACCTCGCGTATATCCACGAAGCACCGGATCAACTGTCGATGCTGTCGTCGATTTCGAAGGCTGCGTTCCGTGTGCGCTCGGTCGAAACCGCGCTGCCGACGATCCGCGAAGCCGTGCGCGTAGCGCAAACCGCACCGAGCGGTCCGGTCAGCGTCGAAATTCCAATCGACATTCAGGCTGCGGAAGTGGAGTGGCCCGCCGATCTGGCCGCCCCGCACGTCACGACGCTCACGCATTGCAGCCAGCGCGTCGCGCAACTGGCCGAGCAACTGGTCAACGCGAAGCGTCCGCTGTTGTGGCTCGGCGGCGGCACGCGCCATGCTGCGAAGGCGGTCGAGCGTCTGGTGGCGTTGGGCTTCGGCGTGGTGACCAGCGTGCAGGGCCGCGGCGTGCTGCCGGAAGATCATCCGGCGACGCTCGGCGCGTTCAACGTGCATGCAGCGGTCGAAAGCTTCTACAAGACGTGCGACGCGCTGGTGGTGGTCGGTTCGCGTCTGCGTGGCAATGAGACGCTGAAGTACAAGCTGGCGCTGCCGCAACCGCTGTATCGGATCGACGCCGACGCGCTCGCCGATAACCGCGGTTACCGTAACGAGATGTTCATTCACGGCGATGCATCGGCCGTGCTCGAAGAACTCGCGACGCTGCTCGAAGGCCGCCTCAAGGTCGATCCGAAGTTCGCGCAAGACCTGGCGGCAGCACGCGAAAGCGCGGTCGCCGACGTGGGCAAGGGTCTCGGCCCGTACAAGCGCCTCGTCGACGCGCTGCAAGCCGCAGTGGGCCGCGACTACAACTGGGTGCGCGACGTCACGATCTCGAACAGCACGTGGGGCAACCGCATGCTGAAGATTTTCTCGCCGCGCGCGGGCGTCCACGCACTCGGCGGCGGTATCGGCCAGGGGATGCAGATGGGCATCGGCGCGGCGCTCGCGGGCAATGCGGCGAAGACGGTGTGCCTGGTCGGCGACGGCGGCCTGATGGTCAACGTCGGCGAACTCGCGACGGCCGTGCAGGAAAACGCCAACGTGATGATCGTGCTGATGAACGACCAGTGCTACGGCGTGATCCGCAACATTCAGGACGCGCAATACGGCGGCCGTCGTTGCTACGTCGATCTGCATCAGCCGGATTTCGCGCAGTTCTGCGAGAGCCTGAAGCTCACGCATTACCGCATCAAGTCGCTCGATCAGGCCGACGCGATCATTCGCGAAGGCATCGCGAAGGCGGGTCCGGTGCTGGTCGAAGTGGACATGCTGTCGGTCGGCTCGTTCGCTACCGCGTTCGCAGGCCCGCCGGTCAAGGAACAGGAGCCGGAACATGCGTGACGCCGGCTACGCGGGTCACCACGCTCCCGTCGATGTCGCGATGATCGGCTTCGGCGCGATCGGCCAGGCGGTGTATCGCTCGGTTGCCGCCGATCCGACCGTGCGCGTGTCGCACGTGATCGTGTCGGAGCGTCATATGGCGTCGGTGCGCGAAGTGGTAGGCGACTCGGTGGACGTGGTCACGTCGGTGTCCGCGTTGAGCAGCCAGCCGCATTTCGCGCTGGAATGCGCGGGCCATAGCGCACTGGTCGATCACGTGGTGCCGTTGCTGAAGGGCGGCACGGATTGCGCGGTGGCATCGATCGGTGCGTTGTCCGACATGATGCTGCTCGACGCACTGTCTGCTGCCGCCGACGAAGGCGACGCGACGCTCACGCTGTTGTCCGGCGCGATTGGCGGCGTGGACGCGCTGGCCGCAGCCAAGCTCGGCGGCCTCGACGAAGTGCTGTACACGGGCCGCAAGCCGCCCACGGGCTGGCTCGGCTCACCCGCCGAACTGGTGTGCGATCTGAACGCGCTCACCGAAGAAACGGTGATCTTCGAAGGCAGCGCGCGCGAAGCGGCGCGACTCTATCCGAAGAACGCCAACGTGGCGGCGACGATCGCGCTCGCGGGTCTGGGCCTCGACCACACCACGGTCCGCCTGATCGCCGATCCGAACGTGACGCGCAACGTGCATCGCGTCGTGGCGCGCGGCGTGTTCGGCGAGATGTCGCTGGAAATGTGCGGCAAGCCTTTGCCGGACAACCCGAAGACGTCCGCGTTGACCGCGTACAGCGCGATTCGCGCGTTGCGCAATCGTGCAGCCCGCTGCGTGATTTGAGACCCGAGTTAAGACATTAGCTGAAGCAAACCGGAACGACCGACATGACTCACTTCGATACCAGCCTCGTGCCCAACGGCGATATTTTTATCGGCGGCGAATGGCGGCAAGGGCGTGGCAACCCGTACAAAAGCCTGTATCCGGCGGATCAGTCGGTCAACATGGAAATCTCGACGGCGAATGCCGACGACGCCCGCGACGCCATTGAAGCCGCCGATATCGCGTGGCGTAAAGCGGACTGGTCAGGTCTGAAGCCGCATCAACGCGCGCTGATTCTGTACCGCATCGCCGATCTGATCATGGCGCGTCACGAAGCGCTCGCGCAATTGCAGCGCCGCGACAACGGCAAGCCGATCGGCGAGACGCGCGTGCTGGTGGCGAGCGCGGCGAACACGTTCCGCTATTTCGCAGCCTGCCTCGAAACACTGGACGAAGAAGTCACGCCGTCGCGCGGCGACTATCTGACGATGAGCATCTACGAGCCGATCGGCGTGATCGCGGCCATCGTGCCGTGGAATTCGCCGATCGCGTCCGACGCGCAGAAGCTCGCTCCCGCACTCGCTGGCGGCAACGCGGTGGTGTTGAAGCCCGCTGAAGTCACGCCGTTGATCTCGCTGGCGCTGGCGCGCATCTGCGAAGAGGCGGGTGTGCCGAAGGGTGTCGTGAGCGTGGTGCCGGGCAAAGGTTCGGTGATCGGCGACGTACTGGTGCGTCATCCGCTGGTGAAGAAGGTGTCGTTCACGGGCGGCACCGAAGTGGGCCGCGGCATTGCGCGCATCGCGGCGGACAAGCTGATGCCGGTGTCGCTCGAACTCGGCGGCAAGTCGCCGACCATCGTGTTCGACGACGCCGATATCGACCACGCCGTGAACGGCGTGCTGTACGGCATCTTCAGTTCGTCGGGCGAGGCGTGCATCGCGGGTTCGCGTCTGTTCGTGCAGCGCTCGATTTACGACACGTTCATGAAGCGCCTCGCTGAAGGCGCACGCAAGCTGCGCGTCGGCGATCCGTCGCGTGCGGAAACGCAAATGGGTCCGCTGATTACCGCAGCGCATCGCGAAACGGTCGAGCGTTACGTCGCCCTCGGTCTCGAAGAAGGCGGCCGTCTGCTGTGCGGCGGCGAGCGTCCGGTCGGCGACGGCCGCGAGCAGGGCACGTATTTCCAGCCGACGATTCTCGAAGGCCTGACCAACGACGCGCGCATCTGCCAGGAAGAAATCTTCGGACCGGTGCTGGTGGCGATGCCGTTCGACGACGAAGCGTCGCTGCTGAAAGACGCGAACAACAGCGTGTTCGGCCTCGCCGCCGGCATCTGGACGCGCGACTACAAGCGCGCTTACCGGATCGCCCGCGCGCTAGAAGCCGGCACCATCTGGATCAATACGTACAAGCTGTTCTCGATCTCGACGCCGTTCAGCGGCTGGAAAGAGAGCGGCATGGGACGCGAGAAAGGCCGGCTCGGCATCCGCGAATACATGCAACAAAAGAGCCTCTACTGGGGCTTGAACGACGCGCCGCTGGCGTGGGCGAACTGAATACGCAAGAGGCACGTTATGACGATTCTCGGCATTGAACAGATTATTTACGGCGTGACGGATCTCGCCACCTGCCGCCGCTTTTTCGCGGACTGGGGCTTGAAAGAAACCGCGCACGACGAAACCCACGCGCGCTTCGAAACGCTGAACGGCTGCACGATTCTCGCCGTCGAGGCCAACGATCCGTCGCTGCCGCCCGCGTTCGAAGAAGGTCCGACGCTGCGCGAAGTGACTTGGGGCGTCGCGACGAAAGCCGAACTCGACGAACTGCGCGGCCGCTTCGCCGGTCAGCCGGGCCATTTCGAAACCGACAACGCGGTCGGCTGCATCGACCCGAACGGTATGGCGATTCGCGTCGAAGTGACCCGCAAGCGGGCGCTCGACGTGCACGGTTCGCCGTCGAACGTGTGGGGTCAAACGTTGCGTGTCGATCAGCCTTCGCCGATCTACGAACGCGCGGAGCCGGTCGAAGTGGGACACGTCGTGTTCTTCACGAACAAGCTCGCCGAACAGGAAAAGTTCTACCAGGAACTGCTCGGCTTCGAAATGTCGGACCGCTATCCGGGTCGTGGCGCATTCATGCGCTGCGCGCCGCACGGCGGCCATCACGACATTTTCCTGCTGGCATTGCCCAACGGAAAGCGCGGTCTCAATCACGTCGCGTTCACCGTGCGCGATATCCACGAAGTGTTTGGCGGCGGCATGCACATCAGCCGCTGCGGCTGGGATACGCAACTCGGGCCGGGACGTCATCCGGTGTCGTCGGCGTACTTCTGGTACTTCCAGAATCCGGCTGGCGGTTTGATCGAGTATTACGCCGATGAAGACCAGCTCACGCCCGACTGGCAACCGCGCGATTTCGAACCGGGTCCGACGGTGTTCGCCGAATGGGCGATCGACGGCGGCATCGACGGCAATACGCGTCGGCAGAAAAATGCGAAGGCGCCGGAAGGCAAGTTCATGACGGAGCAGAAGAAATGATGGACTTTCTTTGTAGCTGTACTTTCAATTTTACAGCAGAGAAGCAGTAGATATGTGTTTCTGTAACAGATGCGGCAAGCTTTCCGTTAATTCCTTTATTTTGCCTGAGCGACCTGCAAAGAAATGACCCAAATTATCAAAACCCATTTGCCCGAAATCGGCCAGCCATTTTCATGGGCGACACACGCATCCGGCGTAATTTACACGGCACACGGTCCCATACGAGCAGACGGGTCGATCGATATCGGTCCAATCGAAAATCAGGCCCGTCTTACGTTCCAGAACCTCAAGCTTACGTTGGAGGCCGCAGGTGCGTCGCTCAAAGATGTCGCTCAGGTGCTGATCTACCTTATCGACGTCGAAGAAGTACGGACAGTCGATTCCGTCTATCGCGAGTTCTTCGAAGAACCCTATCCGAATCGCTCGACTGTTATAGCAAAAGGGTTGGTGGTGCCGGGAATGAAGATTGAAATCGTCGTTTATGCCTCCGCGCCCGCAGGCCTCGGCTCCTAAGAACGCCGAAGCGGTGTTTCGCTTCCGGCTGATGCGCTCACAACGTCTTGATGAAAGAATGAGGATGGCATGCTCGCAATAAGAGGGAGGCCCGGATTTTTCGGTGAAGGGCTACTATTGACCTTCACTTTGATTGTGCAAGGCCGAGATATCGCGTGCGCAGTAACTCGCGATGCACTAGAGCGACATCTCCTGAATCAACGGGAGGCCGATGACGCAGCGCTCGTATCGGCTTTTGAGCGCGGACGTCGGCAAATCCTGGATGCCGCAGAACGGAAAAATCAAGCCGTAGAAAGCGCTCGAATTTTGCTGACGGCAGGGGATCTTGGAGAACCTTAGAGTGCGTTTCAAGTCGCAATAGAGGGGCCGAGCTGTTGACCGGATCGTGCCAAACATACGCATCGGGATCGCCGCTTTCGTGGTCGGCCCTGACTTGGGATATAGGACAATTCGAGCGCTGATAGCAGTCATATTTCTGGTCTAATCGCATCGTTTTAGCAATCTGAAGGTATCACCATCAGTCGCTCAGTGAAAAGCTCGGGCTGCTCAAGACCTGGCAGGTGCGCTGCTGCGATCAGCATCTCGATGCCGACCGTTCAAGACTTCATGAGGTTTCATCTGCGCAATGCCATACGGGGAAAGTCGGCCTCTTGATTGCTCTCGGGGCAACTACAAGAGAGGCATGACGATTGCCACCAGTGCAACCGGCCGCTCGCGAAGTGGGAACTGGCTCACGAGCAGCGCTATCTCGGTGATGCGCCGGAGCGTCGAGAGACCCAAAATGGGAATGTCTGATTGCTGTTAGCTTCCAAGTGACGTCCTCAGATTGATTGGTGAATGCGAACGATATGAGTTGATTTTTTGTATAAGCTAACAAAAATTTAAGGAGCGGAGGCTTCAACAGAATCTCCCCTACGGATCGGTTCACCGTGCTAATTGGTCGGATTTCAATGTCCATTGCACCAAGCGAAACGAGAGGTTCGATTTATTGGAAAACGCCGCTGCAGGAACGCCTCGAGACGTGGTTTGACAAAAAATCACAACCATCTTGCCACGAACACATATCGCAGTATCGGGTGTAGGAGAGTTGTGGCTTTCACGCCATCCATTCGCGGATATTTGCACCGGCTTCGGAAAGGCGGCCCGCCTGAACGGCATCACACATTGAGGGAGTCCCGAAGCCTAGAAGGGTGGGAGGCGAGAGGGGCGAGTATCTGTGCAACCGGAGTCAAGGCAATTGTCAGACGCCCGGCTGCCGCCGCGTTGTTTCCCAACCGTTCATGTTGGAGGGGCTGGCTATCAATGATAGGCGCGAATGGTCATGGCGTTGATCTGCGGTCGGCTTCAATCTAGTGAAATGCCGTAGACAAAGGTGTAGCTCGGAAAGCAAGAGTTTCAGTGTGCGGACTAAAATAGTTTTTGAGTTCCGACCCAAACAATCACCGTTTCAGTTGGCGCGATATTTTTCCAGCTATGTGGCAAGGTAGACTCGTAGTGAGCGGAGTCTCCCGCTCGCAATTCGAACTTTCTTTCTTCTAGTGTCAATGATAATTCACCCTCGACAATGTAAATGAATTCCTCGCCGGCGTGCGTAGTTACCTCAGAACATGGGCGTCTCGGCGGCATTCGTACCAAAAATGATTCCATCTTGCCGGCTTGAGTTGAATTGGTAATCTTGGCCAGTAAATTTGACGACTTTGTAACGCAAAAAAACTTTTGATTCCCGCTCCTGAATATCGTACGTTCTTCGCTTGGCGTGTCGAGGAAGTATTGAACAGTCACTCCAAGTGAATGGGCAATGCCGGAAAGAGATGTTAGGGAAGGACTGGCCATGCCCCGTTCAACTTGCGAAAGAAACGGTTTTGAAATGCCGGCCGCAGTGGCTGTATCGTCAAGGGTACGTTTTAAACGTTGCCGTAAGGCACGGATTTTCCTGCCCAGAGCGACGGATAAATCGTCGGTTTCGTATTGCATATTGTGTAGGCACTATGGTCGACATCAGGTTGTGGAAAGAAAAGTCTCGATGCTAAGCTCTTCTTGAACGTTATAACTTCGTCACACACCAGGTGGATCAAACGAAGCCGGCGAGCGATCTCGTTCGGCCTTGAGTCTGCTGGGCTAGAGGTGGCTGCCAGCTGTCGCCGACAGCCTGTGTCGCGAGCAGGGAAGATATTACGAAATTGATCGACGTATTGCAAAGTGTGATCTACTCCAAGCGCCAACGGATCGTTGCGCGCGATTCGCTTCCAAAAATGTCACGTTTGCCAGTTTCATGACAAGTTCATGCCCTGTATTCCAGGGTAGGCTCAAGCATTTTCTCCAAGCATAACCATATCATCGGCAACGCGATGCCGGCACTGAGTCGCCCGAGAGAATGTCGCGTGTTGCGAACTTCAGGCAGCAAGTCCGTCGATGAATCGGCCACACAATTCGGATCGATGTAATGAAAGTACTGGTGATCGACGATGAAATAAAGGTTCTCAACTATCTTCGCAAAGGCCTTGCAGAGCATGGCTGGACGGTAGATTGCGCGGCAGATGGGCATGACGGTCACGAGAAGGCACTCACTTTTGACTATGACGTCATCGTTCTTGACGTGATGTTGCCCGGCATGGACGGATTCGCCGTTTTGCGGTCGATTCGGGAGGAAAAGCAGACGCCGGTGATCATGCTGACCGCTCGCGAGAGGGTGGACGATCGAGTTAAGGGTTTTCGCGATGGCGCAGACGACTATTTAATTAAACCGTTTTCCTTCCTGGAACTTACGGAACGCCTTCTTGCCCTGATACGGCGTAATCGGGTTCAAGAGACGATGTCCGTCACCGTGGGTAATCTGGTAGTTGATTTTGTTAAACGGCAGGCCTGGCGTGACGGTCTTCGCCTCGATTTGACGTCAAAAGAATTCTTGCTCCTGAGCCTATTGGCGCGACGCGCGGGTGAAATTGTTTCTAAAACTGCCATCACGGAGTATGTGTGGGACCTCAATCTCGAAACTAATGGCAACGTGGTGGAATCGGTGGTGAAGCGGTTGCGCGCAAAGCTCGATGCTCCCTTCCGCAGCAAAATGTTGCATAACATCCGGGGGATGGGCTACTTACTGGAAGAACGAATGCGGACCGACGTATGAAGTGCCCATCAATCACTGTCCGATTGACACTTCTGTTCGCAGCGGCTGCAGTGGGTGTCTTTACAGTTGTAGCTGGAGGACTGTATTTCGTGATGCGGACGCAGTCCCGAGACAATCTATGGGAATCACTCGAAACGCGTGCCGCAATCGCTCAATCAATCGTGCAGCACGTCACTACACTGGAAAAATGGCCTGTTGTCCGCGATCGCCTCGCAGACATTAGCTTGCCCGACAGAAGCACTTTAATACATATCGCCTCAAGCGACCCGAGATTCGCCTATGGCCCTTCGATTCAGGGCGATGTCAGTCAGCGATTTGAAAATGGCTACAAATTGATCTACGTAATCGGGCGTCCCTACCCGATGCTTGTCACAACGATCAGCGTGAAAGCCGATGGCCAGAGACCTGAGCTTCAACTGACCGTAGCGATAGATAGTGCCAATAGTGCGCGAACGGTGCATGCATTATTCCTGTCGATGTCGATTCTTTTCATTGTGGCCAGTTGTGTCGTCGTGCTGCTAGGCTTTACGCTTTCACGGATCGGTTTGCGTCCTCTGCAGCGGCTTTCGGATGAAGTAGAGGGGCTGCGTCCTGATAACCTGAGTCACCGACTTGGTGTCGAAAGTCTACCTCGCGAACTGCATAATCTCGCGGTCGCTTTCAATGCTGCACTTGCCCGCCTGGACGAAGCATTTGCGCGTCTCGCGTCGTTCAACGCGGACGTTGCTCATGAGTTGCGGACGCCCATCGGTATCGTTATTGGAGAAACCGAGGTGGCGCTTGCCCGAAACCGATCGGTTGACGAACTTCGCTTTACTCTGCAGTCAAACCTCGAAGAATTCGCGCGACTCAAGAGGATTGTGAACGATATGCTTTTTCTGGCGAAGGCTGATCGCGGCGAACACGTCAAAGAGCTCCGTTCGGTATCGTTGCGAGACGAGTGCATGAACCTGGTGGAATTCTTTGAGACGCTGATAGAAGATGCCGCATTGAGCGTGCTGGTAGAGGGAGACGCACATGTCGAGTTAGACGTATCTCTGTTTCACCGCGCGCTTTCTAATTTACTGCAAAATGCTATTGAGCATGCGCCTGCGGGAACCGAATTGAAAATAGACATTGTCGATCTTAATGAAACCGCCAATCTGACGGTTTCGAATGTCGGATCGGCAATACCGGAAGGGAAGATTGGTCGCCTGTTCGAACGCTTCTATCGGGTTGAAGAAGCACGGACAAACAGTAATCGAAATCATGGACTGGGTTTGGCTATAGTCAAGGCTGTTGCAGCAATGCATGGCGGTACAGTCATGGCGAGAAGCGCGAATGGTTTGAATAGCTTTTCCATTTCGCTTCCTGGAAGCCAGTCTGCTTACCATGGAATCCGTTCGACTGAGTCCAGCAATTACGCTGAGGATTTACGAATGGAAATCTAGCCGTAGAAAGGGTAACAGGGATGACAGATGCGCTTAGCGTAAGCGCCATCTGTCTGACAGGTTTGCCCATGTTGCGCCAGCGTTTGGCCATGGCTAACACGTAGACTGAAGTCGGAGTCTGGGGATAAGTTATGCGTTGCATGACAGACCGGAATCCACTTGCACTCTTAATCTACGAAGGAGTCGGTCATGATTCGATCAGCCTATGTTGCAATAGCCGTCACTTGCATGGCCTGTGCCACGTCTGCGTTCGCGCAGGAGACTAACGAAAAGACTGACGCGAGTTCGAATGCGACGAGGCAGGATTCGAATGCAGTAAGCGACAGTGGTCTCGGCATGGAAGCGAATGGCCAGAGCGCTGCCGGGGGCCGCGCAGAACTCACTCGCGCCCAGGTTGAAAGGGAATTATCCAGGGCTGAGCGTAGCGGCGAGCTTCAGACGTTATATTCGACGGTCTACAAAGGGAGCTAGACGCAGCTCACTTCAGTAACTACGTAGCCTGCAGATCAAACACGCACAGATACCTGTTGCCTTGATTGTGAAGGTGCCTGTGCGCTCCGTTACAGCGCTTCCGGCATGTTTCATCGAAACTGATTGAAGTTACCGTGACGCAACTTGCAAGATCCGAAAGTCGGCGTAACTCAACATCCCATAACTTTACTCATACCTCAAGAATGTTCCGACACGTCGTCTAAAAGAGCGCAGACGATATGACCTCGTGGTAAAGACGGATGACGGGCTGCTCACTTCGATATAGTCCGTCACAACTGACTGTCAGCATTGCCCGTCATCTGACATTGTGGCGCCTGACGTACCCTCTAATATCGCTGGCTCTACTAATAGCTGCGCTAATAGGCTTGGCGCCTGACCTGCAATGTGGATCGTCAAACTTGCACTCACCCGGCCGCACACGTTTATCGTAATGGCGATAGGCATTTTATTGGCGACGCCCTTTGTTCTGTTGACCATGCCGACGGACGTCTTTCCGTCGATCGATATCCCTGTGATCAGCATTATCTGGAGTTACAGCGGGTTGTCGGCCTCAGATGTTGCGACCCGGATTACCGCTGTGAACGAGCGGGGTCTTACTACGACAGTGAGCAACATCCAGCATATCGAATCAGAATCGCTCCCCGGCATTTCCGTTATCAAACTGTTTTTGCAGCCGCGAGCAAGTGTAGAGACGGCGATAGCGCAGACCGCTGCTTTGGAGCAATTCGAGTTACGGCAAATGCCTCCGGGCGCCACGCCACCGTTGATTATCACGTATTCCGCCTCAAGCATCCCGGCAATTCAGTTAGGGCTGTCGAGTCGAAGTATGACGGAACAGGCCGTAGCGGACGTT
Organism: Paraburkholderia fungorum; assembly: GCF_900099835.1. NCBI lineage: Bacteria > Pseudomonadati > Pseudomonadota > Betaproteobacteria > Burkholderiales > Burkholderiaceae > Paraburkholderia > Paraburkholderia fungorum. The sequence goes on along the minus strand of NZ_FNKP01000004.1, from coordinate 490,454 downwards.
GCGCTCAACTTTTTGCGTCCGCAACTGGTAACTATCCCCGGAGCTCAGGTTCCGGTTCCATACGGTGGCAAGACGCGCGTGGCATCAGTCGATCTCGATTCGAGAGCTCTGCTGGAAAAGGGGCTGACACCGACTGACATCGTCAACGCTGTCACCGCGCAAAACCTGATTTTGCCAACTGGCACTGCGAAAATTGGACAGACCGAATACACATTCGGGATGAACGGGTCACCAGCCACGATTGAAGCGTTAAACAACATACCGGTCCGCACGCTGAATGGTGCGACGACTTACTTGCGGGAAGTTGCGCATGTGCGTGACGGGTTCTCTCCTCAAACAAACATCGTGCGTCAGGATGGTGTTCGGGGTGTATTGGTTACCCTCCTGAAGAGCGGGGATGCATCCACGCTCGAAGTTGTGAAGAGTCTTAAGGCATTGCTTCCGCATGTCAGTGAAGCGCTGCCTCAGGACTTCAAGATCACACCACTATTCGATCAGTCGGTATTTGTTAGTGCTTCCATTAACGGCGTTATTCGGGAGGCTCTAATTGCTGCGGGACTCACCGCTGTCATGATCCTGCTTTTTCTGGGGAACTGGCGCAGTACGTTGATAATTGCTGTTTCCATTCCACTGTCGATTTTTTCGTCGTTGATTGTGCTGCACGCATTAGGCGAGACGATCAACATTATGACGCTAGGTGGCCTCGCGTTGGCCGTCGGTATTCTTGTCGACGACGCGACGGTGACGATCGAAAATATCGAGCGGCATCTGCATCTGGGTTCAAGTCTCGAGACAGCAATCCTGGAGGGGGCAGGCGAGATTGCCACGCCCGCGCTGGTTTCGACACTATGTATCTGTATTGTGTTTGTGCCCATGTTTTTTCTGGGCGGCGTTGCCCGCTATCTTTTCGTGCCACTCGCGGAGGCCGTTGCCTTTGCGATGATCGCCTCATATCTGCTATCACGGACGCTTGTTCCAACCCTTGCGTTTTTGTTGATGAGACATGTGAGGCCCGTGCAGGAGAAATTGGACGAGTCCGTATTCGCGAAGGTTCACCAGCGATTCAATGCAGGTTTCGAAAGTGTTAGAAGAAATTATGTAGTTATTCTTGGAATTCTGCTCGCAAGGCGTCGGATATTTGCGGCGGCGTTTCTCGGCTTTTGCATTGCCTCAACCGCGCTGATACTGGTTTTGGGTCGTGATTTTTTTCCATCAGTTGATGGGGACGGCATTCGTCTGCACATGCGGGCCCCTAGCGGGTTTCGAATCGAAGAGACTGCGAGACTGGCAGATAAGGTCGAAAAAGTCGTGAGAGAGGTGATTCCGCAATCGGAGCTTGACACCATTCTCGATAACCTTGGCCTACCGTACAGCGGCATCAATCTTTCTTATAGCAATGCGGGAACCATAGGCAGTCTTGATGGTGAAATTCAGATCGCGCTTAAACCCGGTCATCTCTCCACGCGAAGCTACGTTGCTCGATTGCGGACAGTTCTGCCAGAGCGGTTTCCCGGTGTCGAATTTTTCTTTCAGCCGGCCGATATGGTCACGCAAATATTGAATTTCGGTCAGCCGGCAGCCATCGATGTTCAGGTGGTCGGGTCGAACCTGGTATCCGATATGAGCATTGCGAGTCACCTCATGAAGGACATACGGAGGATCCCAGGAACCGTCGACGCGCATATACAACAGCGGAACAACGAGCCAGCATTTCTAATGAACATGGATCGTACAAGGCTCCAGCAAGTAGGGCTGACGGCCAACACTGTCGCACGCAATTTGTTGATCTCACTTTCAGGAAGTTCTCAGACGTCGCCGTCGTTTTGGGTCAATCCGCAAAACGGGGTTGAGTACCCGCTGTCGGTGCAGACGCCACAGTACGATCTGGCAACAATAGATGACATCTTACGGATGCCGGTATCACCGGACGCAAATGTGGCGCCGCAGCTGCTCGGCAACCTCGCTGTGCCGCAACCGGGTGTTCAACCGGCAATCGTGACGCACTACAATATTCGGCCTGCTATCGATCTTTATGTCAGTGTCGAAGGCCGTGACCTCGGGTCTGTTGCAGCCGAAATAGATCGTCTTGTAGACAAGGCTCGCGCTTCGTTGCCCAGAGGCACAGATCTGGTTGTACGCGGTCAGGTCGAGACGATGCGGTCTTCGTTTGTAGGACTGGGAGTGGGCGTCGCGGTGGCTGTGGTGTTGGTGTATCTGCTGATGGTGATCAATTTCCAGTCGTGGATCGATCCGCTCATTATCATCAGCGGTTTGCCAGCGGCGATCGCTGGAATCATCTGGATGCTTTTCGCAACCAGAACTCATCTAAGTGTTCCCGCGCTGACGGGGGCAATCATGACTGTAGGAGTGGCGACGGCCAACAGTATTCTGGTGGTGGCCTTCGCTCGCGAGCGTCTCATGTCGGGAGCGACTCCGCTGCGTGCTGCGCTCGATGCCGGCGCAACGCGAGTGCGGCCTGTGCTCATGACCGCCGCCGCGATGATCATCGGAATGATACCGATGGCGCTTGGCTTTGGAGAGGGGGCGGAACAGAACGCCCCGCTTGGTCGAGCGGTTATTGGAGGGCTTTTATTCGCGACTGCGTCCACATTGCTGTTCGTGCCAGTGATGTTCGCGGGAATCCATAGTCGTCTTAGGCGGAAGCACAGAACTGGGCTCTCCAATGAACTGAGTGGTGATCCTCGCCGGCAGATAGGGCCTGATGGCGAAACACTTGAGCCCAACGGGCACTCATCCGCGACATCGGTGAATGCAATCGACGCTCAGCACGTGGACGACAGTCTGCCGCCTCAAAGGCTCGTAGTGAGGCGTCTGAAGATTGGTGTTGTTGTAGTGATATTCGTACTTGCCGGAGCTGCGGTGCGAGCGGTATCAGAGAATATCCACGATTCCAGGAACGTCGCGAATATCACTGCCCGGAACTCGCTTCAATATGTCAGCGTCATTGTGCCGTCCACATCGACGGACAATATAAGCATTAATTTGCCAGGTACTATTCGGGGTGCGGTCGAGTCACCTATCTTTGCGCGCGCAACGGGCTATGTGTTGCACCGGTATGTCGATATCGGCGAACGTGTGAAGCCGGGTCAGTTACTGGCGGACCTCGATACGCCTGAAGTAGATCAGGAACTCAACCAGGCTGTCGCTCAACGTTCCCAATTGACGTCGAGTCTTTCGCTTGCCAGAAGTTCGTTCGAGCGCTGGCAGAAGTTGCGCCAGCACGATGACGTGTCGCAGCAGGCACTGGACGAGCGCAAAAACAGCTTTGATCAGAACGTCGCTAACCTGGCGGCTGCCGATGCCAACGTGCGACGCTTGCAGCAGCTGGAATCGTTCAAACGTGTCGAGGCACCTTTTTCAGGTGTGGTCACTCAGCGCAATGTGGACGTTGGCGATCTTGTCGAAGCTGGGAGCGGCAGGCAGGCATTGTTTGGGATGGCGCAGCCGGAGCTGCTGAGGGTTTATGTCCAGCTTCCTCAAGCGTATGTGCAAAATGTGAGGGAGGGCGAGGAGGTTACCGTGACTCAACCGGAGTTGGGGGGGCAGCAATTTCACGGATTCGTCTCGCATGTGTCCGGCGCGATCGATGTGCCCACGCGCTCGCTACAGCTGGAAGTGAGTTTGAGCAATCCCGGTAACGTGTTGCGTCCTGGTGCTTACGTCGAGGTTTCGCTAGCAACCGCTACACGAGCACCGCTATTGGTGCCGAGTAGTGCATTGCTATTTCGGGCCAATGGCCCGCGTTTGGCGGTTGTCGGCCACGACGGAAAAGTCCGGTTGCAGCGTATCGTCATTGCACGGGACCTAGGTGAATCGCTTGAGGTCACAAGCGGTATCAAGGCTTCGGACAAAGTGATCGCGAATCCAAGCGATTTCATCGAGGACGGGGACGGAGTCGTGGTTAAATCGCCTCCGTTCGTGAACGGCCTCCATTCGTAGCTCACGGGCCTGTGCGCTTCGGCGACGTTTGGTGGATACCTCATGGAGTTCTGTCAGAGAAGCGCCTGCGCCGTCGCGTTCGAGGCAACTACGCATTGGCGGTCTTGCGCTTTTCTAGCACGAAGGACACCGCCAACACCCCGATTCCCGAGATCGCGAGGAGCGCGCCCACGCCGCCGGTCGATTGCCAGCCCCATCCGGCTGCAATGACCAGACCACCAAGCCACGCACCTGCTGCGTTCGCGACGTTGAACGCACTGTGATTGAGGGCGGCTGCGAGCGCCTGCGCGTCCTGCGCGACGTCCATCAGACGCGACTGGAATGCGGGCGTGAGCGCGGAGCCGATACCGACACCGAACAGCATCGGCACGATGGCCCACAGATACGGAGCGGCGAACACGTAGCCGATCAGGATCAGCGCGGAAAACGCGTACATGCCAATCATTGTCTGCTTGAGCCAGCGGTCGGCGAGCCATCCGCACACGATGTTGCCCAAAACCATGCCGACACCGATCACCGCGAGCACCCAGGGCACCTCGTGCGGCGCGAGTCCGGTGACGTGCGTCAGTGTCGACGCCGCATAGGTGTAGGCCGAGAACACACCCCCGAAGCCGACGGCCGATGCGAGCAAGGTAAGCAGCACCTGTGGACGTCGCAATGCCCCGAGTTCGGAAAGAGGGCTCGCATGCGCGGGCTTCGGCAGAGCCGGAAGCGCATATGCGATCAACCCGGCCGTGATCGCTGCGATCACGGCAACTGCTGCGAAACAGGACTGCCAGCCGAGTAACTGACCGAGCCAGGTCGCAGCCGGGACGCCGATCACGTTGGCCACGCTAAGGCCGAGCATCACCTTTGCAATCGCCACGCCGCGTTTATTGGGCGGCACGAGCGACGCTGCGGCAAGGGCAGCGAGCCCGAAATAAGCGCCATGGGGCAATCCCGCGATGAAGCGGCTGAGAATCGTCAGCGTGTAATTGTGCGACAGGGAGGTGGCGCCGTTTCCTATCGCATACAGCAGCATCAGCACGATCAACAGTGCCCGCCGTGGCACGCGTGCGAACACGACAGTGATCAACGGAGCGCCAACCACCACGCCGAGCGCGTACGCGCTGATCATGTGGCCGGCCTGCGGCACGCTCACATGCAGATCGCTGGCGACGTCGGGAAGCAACCCCATCGCCGCGAATTCCGCGGTGCCGATTGCAAAACCGCCGAGCGCCAGCGCGAATTCGCTCAGCCCGAGGCCGTGCGGCGGCGCGGCTGCAGGTGTCGGAAGCGTGAGGTCTGACTGGCCGGCTTCGGTCACCTTCGATGCTCGAATTTGCGTGTCGGCGTCTGAAGCCGAATCTGTTCCTACGCCGCTCATAAACTTCAATGCCCTTAAAAATAAACCGTCGATTTGAGCCCGACGACAAACGCGTTGGCGTTCTGCGATGTGCCGCCCGGATGCACGATATATTGCAGGTCCGGTTGCAGACTGACCGTCGGTACGACTCGCCAGCTGTAAAACAGCTCATAAGTCGTTTCGTAACCACGTCCCACAGCCGATGCGTCGGCGGGATGCAGCGCGTTGTATGTCGCCTGATAGTCCGCCGCGCGACTGCTCGAATGGGTGGCGGCCATACCCACGCCTATCCGGTCCCCCGCGCGATGGAAAGGCTCCTTATACTCGAAACCCAACGACATCTGCCGGTCGAGCGCTGACGTCGCGCGATCGCCCCACACGCCGCGCAGGTTGACCGTGAGACCTTCGCCGCCGTCCTTTCCCGTGAGTTGTTGAGCGACCGCAATGTACGCGTTGTAGCTGCTGCTGGACTGCCCGGCAGGCAAGCCGGTGAGGGCGCGCAGATTGCCATTGACGTCGCGCACGAGATCGGGCTGGCCGCCAGTGTTATACATGAAGCCGAGCTTGTAAGTGCCCTTGAGCCCATTCAGGGTCGGTGTAAAGCCGAATTCGACGGGCAGCACCGCGCCGTCGGTGCCGCCGGCACCAGTGGGCAACCACGCGTTACGTCGTTCCCAACTGGCTTCGTAGTACGTCGGACTCTGCTGGTAGACGCCCGCCTGCACATACGTCGACGCAGTCGTGTCGTACTTCACGCGGCCCATCCACACGCTGCCCGGCCAGCTCATTGCGTAGTCGCCGTACAGATTCGACGCCTGCGGACCGCACAGCGCGAGGTTCTGGAAATTGCAGTCCGATACGTCGAACGACTGTCCCTCGCTGTCGCGTCCTATCGACACGAGCAGCCGCCCGTCGATGAACGTGCGGTCGAGCGTCATCTTCGTCAGCCAGACCGTTTGTCCCCGTCCATAGATTTCCTGGGTCTGCTGGCTCGTGCCGAGATTCGCGTCGGCGTCAAGACTGCGGCCGAAGCGATCGGTCAGTTCGAAGTTGAAGGTCGTGTGACGCACACCCCACAGTTTGTCGAGATCGACAGAGACGCCCGCCGCCAACTGCTGCGCGGCCCGCGTCAGACGATCCGTGCCGCCCGAGAGGTTGTGCGCCGCTTCGTTCGTATAGGTGAATTCGAACGTCACGCCAGCATCGGCGAGACGTTCGCGTTGCCCGTTCCATGAGCCCAGCAGGTACGGACTTGTCGCAAGGTAGTCGAGCGGACCGGCGAGAGCGGATGTCATCGAGATGAGGGAGCCGCACGTACCCGCCGTCAGAATCGCGTGACGCGTCAGACGGCGCGCGGTGAAGGAGATCGAGGTGCTCGCCATTCAATGCCCGATCCAGTTCTGTGAAACGAGTTGTTTGCGTGCCTGCGCGACGGTGCCGGCGGACACGGCCGGTGCGGCATTGCCCCATGAATTGCGCGTATAGGTGAGCACGGCGGCCACTTCGTCGTCCGAGAGCTTCCAGTCGAATCGCGGCATGCCCGCGCCGGTCGGATTCGCGTGGGTCTGCGGTCCGTCCTCGCCCATCAGCACGATATGCAGAAGCGTCGCCGGATTGTTCGAGAGGAGGGTCGGACTGTTCACGAAGGCCGGAATCATGCGGCGGATACCACTGCCGTTTGACACGTGACATGCAATGCATTGGCTTTCATACACGCGTTTGCCGAGCACCATCGCCGCGTCGGTTGCCGCGACGGGTTGCGCAGGCGCATCACTACTCGAGCGCTGAGCTTTCAGATAGACGCCAATGGCGTGCAGATCGGCCGACGTCAGATGTTGCGTCGAGTTCTCGATCGCTTCGGTCATCGGGCCCGACGACACCGCCTTCTCGTTCGACCCCGTCGCCAGGTACGTTGCAATATCGTCGACGCTCCACGCACCCACGCCGACATGTGGGTTTGCCGTTAGATCCGGCGCATACCAGCCGGCGAGCGAGCCGCCTTGCAGGAATGCGGCCGAATCGCCGCCGAGAAAATTCTTCGCCGTGTGACACGCCGCGCAGTGTCCCGCGCCTTCGACCAGATACGCGCCGCGGTTGTACTCGACGCTTTTCGTCGAATCGTCCCTGAAAGGTTGCGCGCGGAAGAACAGCAGATTCCAGCCGCCCAGCAACCAGCGTTGGCTGTAGGGGAACGGCAATTGATCTTCGACGACGCGATGGTTCACCGGCGCAAGCGAATGCACATAAGCCCAGAGATCGCGCACGTCGGCATCGGTCATGCGGGCATAGCTGGTGTAGGGCATCGCCGGATACAGATAGCCATGCGAGCCCTGGCCGTGACGTACCGCGCGGTCGAATTGCGCGAGCGTCCAGCTGCCGATGCCTGTGTCCTTGTCTGACGTGATGTTGGACGAGAGAATCTTGCCGAACGGGGTCGCGAGCGGATAGCCGCCCGCGAACGGCGCTGCGCCGGGCGCGGTATGGCATGCCGCGCAATCGGCGGAGTAGGCGACGTAGCGGCCGCGCGCGAGTTGCGCGTCGTCAGGAGCGTCGCTGTCCTGCGCGGTCGATGTATAGGTGCGATGCAGGTCCCAGGTGACGCCCACGCCATAAATCACGGCGGCAATCCCTGCGAGCCCGAAAATCGTCGTGGCGATGCGTTTGAAGTTGATGGCCATGGCTTCTCCGTTAGCGTGTGAGTGAGCCAGGCTGGCGCAGATAATCGTTGACGATGGCCTTTGCGGTCCAGAGCGTCAGCGCCGAGAGCGTGCCGGTCGGGTTATAGCCGCCGTTGTTCGGAAAGGACGACGCGCCCAGCACGAACAGGTTGTGCACGTCCCAGTGCTGCTGATAACGGTTAAGCACGGAGGTTGCCGGATCAAGCCCTATGACGGCGCCACCGATGGTATGTGAGCTGTCGTACGCGCGAAATGGCGAGTTGGGCTGATCGGGAAACGCTACCGCTTCCCATGTTTTGGCGCCGCTTGCGCGACAGATATCGGCGATGCGATCACGCACGAAGCGCGCCATCTTGCGGTCGTTTTCGTTGTAGTCGAAGGTCATGCGCAGCAACGCCTGACCATTGCCGTCCTTGTAGGTCGGATCGAGCGACAGATACGAATCGTGATGCGAATACGAGGTTCCCTGACCCTGGATCTTCGCGTAGTTTTGATAGCTCTGCTTGAACGCGCGTTTCCATTCCGAGCCCCAGAGCTTTGTGCCGGGAGGCACGCGGTCTGTCATTCCAATCGGCGTGCCCTGATCCGATAGCGCCTGGATACCCGCGCCTCCGAGAAAGCCGAGGTTGGTGTGATCGAAATTGTCGCCATTGAAATCATCGATCTGCGTGGACAGCGCCCCCGTCGAGATGAACGGATTCATGTGCTGGTTCTCGAAATACAGAAACCCATATGACATCGTCTGATAGTTATACGCACGGCCGAGCGTGCCACTACGCGTGGCCGGATCGTAAGGCGTGCCGATGCCCGAGAGCAGTAGCAGCCGCACGTTGTCCAGCTGATAGGCTGAGAACACGACGATATCGGCTGGCTGAAATCCAGTATTGCCGTCGGAATCGAGAAACGTCACGCCCGTCACGGTCTTGCCGTCCGGCGCCTTTTCCGCTTTGAGTACGGTGCATTCGGTCAGCAGCGTGAAGTTCGTGCGCGTCATCAGTGTGGGAACCGTGCAGATGTTCGGCGACGACTTCGAGAAATTGCCGCATCCGTAAAAGCCGCAGAAGCCGCAATACGTACAAGGCGCGAGATTGATACCAAGCGGGTTCGTATAGGCCGCGCCGATGGTGCCAGCCGGGATCGGAAACGGGTGATAGCCCATGCGTTCGGAGACCTGATGGAACATGTCGTTCCAGTGCGAGCGAACGAGCGGCGGCGTAGGATATTCATTCGTGCGCGATCCCTCGAATGGATTGCCGCCCGCCTGAGTTTTACCGTCGATCACGCCAGCCTTGCCCGAAATGCCCGCGATCTTTTCCCAGCGATCGTAGTGCGGTTCGAGCTCGGCATAGCTCACGCCCCAATCCTGAACAATGAGGCCTTCATCCAGAGGCATGTTGTGATAGCGCTCGCGCCATCGCGTTGCCATTTCGAAGTCGGACGGATTGAAGCGCCACGCGTTGGCGGCCCAGTGCTTACCGGCGCCGCCGACGCTGTAACCCATCTGCCAGATATTCCAGTCACGGCCCGGCAGTGCGGTCTGATTCGGGTTGTTCCGGAAGGTGAGCGTTTCGACGCGCGGCGGCTTCAGGACTTCGCGGCGCACGCCGTAGCGCAATTCGTCGGCAGCAATATTGGGCGAGAAATTCCTGTTGGTCTGCTCCCAGGCTCCGCGCTCTACGGCGACGACATGGAGTCCCGCACGTGTCAGTTCTTCTGCCATCAGCGAACCTGCCCAGCCGAGACCGACGATCACCGCGTCGGCCTTGGGTCGTGAATAGTTCATGTCATCTGCCTTCTTGTGGGTGCGTTATTCGTAGCGTTGGGGTGTGGCGGGTGCTGTGAGTCAGATGCGACCGGCGAGGCTGACCGGCTCGATATTCATCGGTTTGCCTTTCATCTCCACGTAGTCGCGATAGTCGTATCGCGCGCCAGGGAAGCCGATCATCTTCCATCCCGCCATGTCCTTGTTACCGCCATAGATCGGGTCCGCGAAGAAGCCCTCCTGCACGTTTGCAAGCAGTTGCTTGAAGAAGGTGCCGGAGTCGATGGTGTTCATCGGCAACTTGCCGGCGTCCATCTGTTCAAGCACATGGTCCTGCTGGTCGGCGGTGAGCGCCTCAAATGGATGGCCAAGGGTCTGACGGCAATGTGCGTCGATTTCCGCGAGCCCTTTGCGATACAACTGCGCGGGCGTCAGTGGCGACTGATCGCCCTGTGAGCCGGTGCCTTTCGCGTAGGGACCCGCCTGGTATTTCCATGCACCGTCCCCGTATGAGCCCGCCAACTGATGATCGATAAACGCAACACAACCCGCTTCGGACGCGCTGACGCTGAGTTCATCGGCGGGAATCAGTCGATCGAAAATGGCCTTGATTTGCGCGGCTTCGGCGTCGGTGAAAAAAACGCGCTGGGTTGGATCGACAGGGACTGGCGGCGGCGTTTCCTTCGCCAGCCATCGGGAACCGCCGAACAGAATGCGCTGCGCGGCGCCCGCCGGACGGTAGATCGCGGCAGCGGTGGCGGTGCTGATCAGCGCCAGTCCAGCCTTGAGCACGGTGCGTCGATTGATCATGGATCAGCCTTTGTGTTTAAAGAGAGCGCTCTCATTAAATTGCAATAAAAAAGTATGTCTGCACATACTTGAGGTGCTAAATGCGACAATTTGGTGCTTGACGAATGAGGTCTGCGATTCGGCGGCAGTTTAGCAAATACTTAAAATATGTGCAGTCAATGTGACGCCAGGTACTTTTGAGGCATTTGCGCGGCATCGAAGCGGTAAAATGTGCGGCCCTCGTTGGTGAGGTGCGCTGGAGGAGAGGACACGTGACGCGGAAATACACAACGTTGGAAGATGTGGCGCTGGCCGCAGGCATGTCACGCGCCCAGGTTTCGCGCGCGTTGCGAGGCGATCCGGGCGTGAAGCCGGAAACCCGCGAGCACGTGGCGCAAGTGGCGAAGACGCTTGGCTATCAGCCGAACATCGCTGCCCGCGCGCTCGTATCCGCGCAACCGGATACCGTGGGGATCATCATCGGCGAGCCGACCAACCCGTTTCACATCCAGCTGGCGCAGGCCATCGATGCAGAGCTGCAGCGCGTCGGTCTCGACTCGGTCGTATCGCTGCGCGCGCAAGACGATCCCGCGACATTGCGCGAAGGTGACCGTTTGCTGCGGCTGCGCGTGGCGGGTGTGATCCTGATTTCGAAGCCGCGCAACAAGGAAGCGCTCGCCGCGCTCGCCGAGCAGTTGCCGTGCGTCTATCTCGGCAAGCGCGTGAATCACTCGAACGTCTCGACGATCGACATCGACGATAAAAGCGGCGTTGAGCAGGCGATCGGCCATCTGATCGCGCTGGGACATCGCCGCATTGCGCATCTGGCGGGCACGGTCGAAATCTCTGCTCGCGAGCGCACCGCCGCGTATCGCGCGGCGATGCGCCATGCAGGCCTCGCGGCCAACGTCGTGATGGGCACACACGATGTGGCGTCGGGCCGACGTGGCGTTGACACGCTCGCGGAGCAGGGTGAATTTCCGACTGCAATTTTTGCGTCGAACGATGCAATTGCGCTTGGCGCGATAGACCGACTCAAAGGACGCGGTCTGCGCGTGCCGGAGGATGTCTCCGTGATCGGCTTCGACGATATTCCCGACGCGACCAGCGAAATGCTGGCGCTGACCACTGTCCGGCAGGATGTCGACCAGCAGGCGCGGGAAGCGGTTGCTGCACTTCAATTGCTGGCGTTCTCAACGGTTCGCAAGGTAATCCGCAAAGTACTTCCAGTCTCTCTCGTGGTGCGTCGTTCTGCAGGACCGCCGCGGAATTAAAGCTGAATCACGGCTGTGTGCGCAATGGGTGAGGCTGGAGGCGCGCGTGAGTTATCACTGCAACGTGGACAAATAGACCGAATCGCTCAATGCCCTGCAATGTAGCCACACTGTTTCTATTGACGACGGGCATCGCGTGATCGCATTCACCGCCGAGAAACATATCGTCAGAAAACGCCTGAACGACCGCCTCCTGAATGAGCGCCGCGACTTTGCGATCCGCGGCGCTCACCTCTTTGTGTGAGCCCGTATCTCTTGTCAGGGTGACAGGTATGGGGCTACACATAAACCTCGATTCACATGCATAAGGCGGATCGGGATCATCATCGCTTTTAACAGAGGAACCTGAGCATCCTGAATGCCCGGACTGCAAACACTCCTGTGCTGAATGCCGCCTGCTGCAAATCGACTATCAGTCTGCCAGCGCGGCGGTAATAGTCGCTTTCCACGACGTAGTCGGGCGGTCGAGCAGTTTGCTCAATGCGCGACTGTCATCAAATAGCGCGCCTTCGGCGGCACATGCGTCAGAATCGGCCAGCAGCTCGGCGAGCGCCGGGGGAAGACCAGCACCTGACAACATCGCCTTGAATTCGGACTCAGGAAGGTTTGCGTATCCGATCTCTTTCTTCGTCTGCGTGGCGATTTCCTGCGCGAATTCGCTTAGCGTGTACGAATCGTCGCCTGCCAGTTCATAAATACGTCCGGAGTCGATCTGATCCGCCGAAAGGACGATGGCCGCGGCTTCGGCATAGTCCGCGCGCGCGGCGGACGAGATACGCCCTTCGCCTGCACTACCCGCCAAGGCATTGTGTGCAAGCGCTGCAGGGATACTCGCCGCGTAGTTCTCGGTGTACCAGCCATTGCGCAGCAGGACGTACGGCACTCCCGATTCGCCCAGCGCAGCTTCGGTTTCGCGATGCTCGCCAGCGATACCGAGTTTCGAAACATCGGCGTGTAGCAGGCTCGTATAGGCGATCAGTCCGACTTTCTGACGGCGTGCTGCATCGATGACATTGGCGTGCTGCGCGCTCCGGTTGCCAAGATCGTTCGATGAAATCAGCAATACACGATCGATCCCATGGAACGCAGTATCAAGCGATGCCGCGTCCCGATAATCGCCAATGCGCACATTGACTCCCAATGTGCTCAGGTCGGCGGCGGCCTTGTCGCTGCGCACCAGCGCATAGATCTGCGCGGCCGGAACGCGCTTGAGCAATGCTTCGATGGTGAGGCGGCCGAGTTGGCCTGCGGCGCCCGTGATGAGAATGCTGGCTTGGGTAGGCATTGAATTCCTTTGGTCTTTAACTGAGGGTAGGTATATCATAGAGACCTAATCGCAAACGCAAAAGGAGGCAGTTTTTCGTGCCTAAGTTACAGGAAAGTAACCTGACAGAGACCGCCGTACCGCTCGACACTGCGGCTACCCGCTTTCGCGCGTGGCAGGAGATGGGGTTTGATGCCAACCGTTGCCCCGTGCGCAATGTCCTGGATTTCATCGGCGACAAATGGAGCACGCTGATTCTGATGTCTCTCGCCGGCGGCCCGCGCAGATTCAACGAGATCATTCGCGCGGTGCCGGACATTTCAAAACGCATGCTCACACAAACGTTACGCTCGCTCGAACGCGACGGTTTGGTTACGAGACACGTTTTTCCCACCAAGCCACCTAGCGTCGAATACCGGTTATCGCAACTCGGACGATCAGTGCTCGAGCCGCTTGACAGACTGGTCGGCTGGGCAGAAACCCACTTCGCGACGATTACCCGAGCGAGGCAGCAATTTGACGCGAACGTTATTGATGAAGCGACGGGCGCGCTGACGCAGAAGTAGAGTTTCGAAAGCGGTGGGACGCCCATAAAGCTGCAACGCGTGATGCTTTCATTGTTGGGCATGGTGTGTGTATCGCTTCGATTGATTTTGTCTGGCCGATATTGAGGGCGATTGTTTCCGGTCTCAGACTTGCACTGTTTGTCTGGCTTAGTGCATATGGGCTAAAAACATTGTGTGCGTGATTTGTTAACACAAATGCAACCGTCCGGTTTCACACTAACTAGGCCTGATACTTAGTTGGGCGCGACGCGTGGTTGGTGGCACGCGAAGTGGCGTCTGTGGTGGCCTGCATCAGCTGTATGTTCCGTCTCGCACGTTCAATATGGCAGTCATGCCATTTTCGCGTCGGCTTGCTGCCTGGCGATATCGGCTACCCTGTTCGAGCCTTACTCCAATGAGCGCCTATGACATCATGGTACCGACGCATGACCAGGGTCCAGAAGCTCACGTTCTGGGCATGCTGGGGCGGATGGGCGCTCGATGGCATGGACGTGCAGATATTTGCGTTCGTCATTCCTGCGCTTGTCACGCTGTGGGGAATGACGAAGCCTCAGGCAGGGATCATCAGTACCTCTGTTCTCGTCAGTTCGGCCATAGGCGGCATCGTGGCGGGCGTGCTCGCAGATCGCTTTGGACGAATGCGCGTGCTGCAAATCACGATCTTGTGGTTCGCAACCTTTACCGGCCTCTCCGCTTTCACGCATAACTTCCATCAATTGTTGATCACGCGCAGTCTGCAAGGTCTGGGCTTCGGCGGAGAATGGGCCGCCGGTGCGATTCTGATCGGTGAAGTCGCTAACAAGGAGTCTCGCGGGCGCGCTGTTGGCAGTGTGCAGGGAGGGTGGCCCGTGGGTTATGGCGTCGCTGCACTTTTTTATTTCGTGAGTTTCACTTTGCTCACACCCGCATGGGCATGGCGAGTGCTGTTTCTCATCGGTGTGCTGCCGGCGTTATCGGTGTTATGGCTTCGGCGAAACGTCCCTGAATCGCCCGCCTTCGTTGCGGCAGCGAAAGCACGCGAGACGATAAGCGTGAGACAGACATTCGGTCAGATCTTCTCCAGGAAGATCGTTCGCAGGACCGCGACTGCATCACTGCTTGCTGCCGGTGCACTCGGCGGCAATTACACCATGCTCACGTGGCTGGTAACGTTTCTGAAGCAGAACCATGGAATGAGCGTGGGTACTACCACGATCTATATCGCCGCGAATATTTTCGGTTCTTTTTGCGGGTATATGGGGGCGGCTTATATGAGCGACGCACTGGGCCGCAAAAAGACATTCGTCATCTCGGCACTTTGCGCGGTGACAGCCGTGCTTCTCTACACGATGACGCCAATCAATGGACCGCTGATGTTATTGCTGGGCTACTTACTGGGTATGTTCCAGTCCGGCATTGTGTCTGGAATGGGTGCCTGTTTCTCTGAACTATTTCCTGCACATATCCGTGCGAGTGCGGGGGGATTTTCATATAACTTTGGGCGAGGAGTTGGGTCGCTGATTCCCGCAGCCGTCGGATTGACGAGTGCCGCGTGGGGCCTTGCGCCGTCCATCGGCGTCTGGGCGGTCGGTTCCTATTCGCTCGTGTTTATCGGTGCGCTGCTGACGCCGGAGACTCGTAACAAGGAACTGGAATCCGGCCTTTGAGTCGACTCGAATCCATTCATTGAATTTTTTAAGGAACCAGGAACATGCAAATAGATATGAAAGGGCGTGTGGCAGTCATTACTGGCGGGAGCAAAGGCATCGGTCGGGCAATAGCCGCGCGGATGGCTCAAAGCGGTGCCGATGTTGCGCTCCTTGCCCGCCGACCCGAGGCGCTCGAACAGGCACGAACTTTCGTGTCCGGCACGGCCACGGGACGGGTGCATATTGTCCCTTGCGACGTGACAAAAGCCGACGCAATCGCCTCCGCGTATTCGGATGTGATGAACGTGTTCGGCAAGATCGATATCGTGGTCAATAACGCGGGGATCGCGCAGACGGGCCCGTTCGCGTCGATTTCGGACGAGACATGGCAGGCCGATCTGGACCTGAAGCTATTCGCTGCGATCCGATTGACCCGGCTCGTATGGCCGCAACTGATCGAGCGCCGCTGGGGCCGCGTGATCAACGTGCTCAATATCGGCGCGAAGGCACCGAAAGCCGCATCCGCACCCACGTCCGTGTCTCGTGCCGCTGGCATGGCCTTGACGAAAGTTCTGGCAGGAGAGGGCGCACCTCACAACATCCTCGTCAATGCGCTGCACGTGGGACTGATCGACAGCGATCAGTGGGCACGCAAACATGCGCAGACGGGCAACGGCTCCTATGATGATTTTCTCGCCGACATGGCGAAAGGCGTACCGCTGGGACGAGTCGGCACAGCCGAAGAATTTGCCAACGTGGCGTGCTTTCTTGCGTCGGATCTTGCGAGCTATGTGACCGGTACTTCGATCAATGTCGATGGAAATATGTCGCCGGTCATGTAGTCCCCCTGTTCCGCCATTTTGTCGAAGAGGTAAAAGATCCATGACGAGCTGGAAAGACAATTTTGCGAGTGTGCTGCTGAGCGCTTCCCTTCTGACAGTACTCCCCGTTGCATATGCAGCGACGCCTCGACAATCGGAGTTGCTCGACGCGGCGACGAGGCTCGGTGCACAGTACGACGCCAACTATGCCATTCAAGATCCGAATGCAATGGCGGCGTTATATGCGCCGGACGGCGTGCTGGTTTCGCCAGCGGGAAATATCATCCATGGCCATGACGCGCTGGTTGAGTACTACAGGAACCGCTTCGCCAATGGTGCCGTCAAGCATCACATCGAGATGCAGGAGGTGCATGTTCAGGGGAATGGGGGCTATGGAGTCGCCCACATAACCATTCAATCAAAAGATCCGAGTGGTGAACTGCATACGGAAACCGGCAATCTGGTGGCCGTCTTCGTCAAGAGTGCAGATGGCTGGCATTTTCGTCTGATCGAACCGAGTATTCCGCCAAAAAGCGGGAACTAGGCGTCCAGGATGCGCGACAGTGCCCCTCCCGCTGTCGGCAGTCAGCGTACAAAGAATCAGAATTCAAACATACAGGAAGAGATCATGCGTTTCGAGAAACACCTGGGTAGTCGGGTAATGGCGCTGCTGATTACGGTATTTGTCTCGGTGACAGCGCAAGCCGATCCGGCCCCGGGCACAGCGTGGACGGAGCCCACCACGGGCATGGAGTTCGTCTGGGTGCCGGGTGGTTGTTTCAATCAGGGCGCGACGAATGGGGCGGACAAGGAACAGCCCGTGCATCAAGTGTGCGTAAAGGGATTCTATCTGGGCAAGTACGAGGTGACCCAGGCGCAATATCAGAAACTGATGGGCTCCGATCCGAGCGAATTCAAAGGCCCGAAGCGACCGGTCGAAAGAGTTTCTTGGGTCGACGCAGAGGCCGCCGCGCAGAAACTGGCCAAACAGAGCGGAACCAGAATCGGCCTGCCCAGCGAGTCGCAATGGGAATACGCGTGTCGGGCCGGCGAGCAGCAGGACGTTTATTGCGGCACCGGCGATATCGCGGGACTGGCGTGGTACTCGGATAACAGCGATGACACGACCCACGACGTTGGCGGGAAGCGTCCGAACGCCTGGAATCTGTACGACATGACGGGCAATGTATGGGAATGGACGCAAGACTGTTATCACAGCAGTTATGAAGGTGCGCCCAAGGATGGCAGCGCCTGGATCACCGGTGATTGCGACGACCGGGTTACACGCGGTGGCGGCTGGAATCGCGCAGCGTCTCGCGCGCGTTTCTCCTATCGCGGCGGCGACGGTGCCGATCACCGTGACGACAATATCGGATTTCGCCTCGCGCGAGCGCTGCCATAGCCTCACTGGCGGGCACCGGCAACGGTCGAGTCTTTTGGTGGTCAGCGGCGAGGCTCTAGTCGTGGTACGGTCAACCTGTAGCGGAGAGAAGGGTATGAAACCGATCGTTGCAATCCCATCCGCGGGTGAGATGGGGGCCGCTTTGGCCGCGCAACTCACCGCACGCGGTGTCAAAGTTCTGACGATGCTCGAAGGGCGCAGTGAAGCGAACCGTCGACGTGCCGAGCTTGCGGGTATGACCAGCGCAAAGGACGACGATCAGCTACTCGATGCGGATTTCCTGCTGTCTGTCTTGCCACCCGCGCACGCAGCCGGATTCGCACGGCGTATCGCGCCGGCGCTGATCCGGGCGCCGCGCCGTCCCCTCTATGTCGATTGCAACGCAATTAGCCCCGACACAGCACTCGGAATTGCTAAGAACATCGAAGAGAATGGCGGAAGTTTCGTCGATGCAAGCATCATCGGCTTTCCGGCCAAACCTGGCGCGACGGGCGGCCCGAAGATTTTTGCCAGCGGACCGCTTGCTCCGAGTCTCCAGGTACTCGGCGAATACGGTCTGGAAATCCGGGTGCTCGATGCACCGGTGGGCGCTGCTTCGTCGTTGAAGATGTGCTACGGCGGCCTCACCAAGGGTTTGGTCGCGCTCGGGTCGGCGCTCATCCTCGCGGCGCAGCGCACCGGTTCGATGGATGCGCTGAACTCCGAGTTGCAGGCCACTCAACCACATCTGTTCGCATGGCTGCAACGTATGGTGCCCGACATGTTTAGAAAGAGCCACCGCTGGGTCGCCGAGGTAGATGAAGTGGAATCGCTGATGGGTGATCGGCCCGAGCATGAGATATTTGCTGGTGCGAGTGCGCTATTTGAGCGGTTGGCAGCCGACGAGCGCGGCGATCAAACGGAGATTGATGTTCTGGCCGCCTTTTTTACTCGGGTCTGAGATGGCGACCGATATGCAAAAGGGCAAACTGCGGCTCGCAGTCGGGCCTAAGCTGGCCGAACTTGCTTCGAACGGCGGACAATCTAGGTGATTACGAATGAGTGAGCTCGACCAGATCAGGGCGCGACTAAAGGAAGGATCGGATAAACAACTGTCGCTCACCGACTCGGATCGCGATCCATGACAGGCGGCAAAACAGCCGGCACCGTCGACTACAACGTCCAGCTAGCAGTTCATACAAAACATCATCTGATCGTCGATCACGAGGTGATTAATATCGGAGGCGATCATGGTCAACTTGGCAAAACGGCTCTATCGGCGAAAGACGCGATGAGCAAGCCAAAGCCGAAAGTGCTGGCTGATCGCGGCTACTTCAGCGGTCCGGATATCCAAGGGTGCTCACTAGCGGAATCAAGACGTATGTCCCCAAACCACTCACCTCGGTGTCAATGAAGAACGGGGCTAGCTACTACCAGGCGGGACTTATCTATGTTTCCAACGATGAGTATCAATGCCTCGCCGGCGAATGCGCGATTCTTTGATTCAAAACTATTAAAAATGGAATGAATCTGGACGTGTACTCATCCAATGCATGCCCGCGTAGCCATCTCGACGAGCGATGTTTTCGCAGCGACTATCCACGCATCAGGCCATGGGAGCACAAAAATTTACTTGAATCCATGCGACGTCGCCTCGACAGGAAACCTGATGCGATGACGATTCGAAGGGGCGTTGTTGACCACGTCTTAGGCACGCTCGAGCATTGGATGGGTGCCGCGCACTGTATGACCCTGGCCGTCGGGGGGGGAGCACCGAGATGAGTCTCCAGGTATAGGCCTACGGCCTTGAGAGGGTCATGAATATACTCGGAGTTGCCAGGATGATGGAGGTGATGAGGACTGGAAGCAGATGCCCGGATGGGTTTCTTGCGCCTCTGTTGTTCGACCAGCCAAGCTCGATGCACTTGAGTTGATTGTCCCTATCGGCAATCGTGCCATTAGCGGCAAAAATCGACCTTCCAGACTCTCTCGGTCGCCCTCCGCCTTGAAATATGGTCAACCTTTTCTTGAGCGAGGTGCCAAAGCCTCTTCTCGCAGATCGTTCGCCTAAAGAAATTGGGGGCAGAACCGATCGCGCAACTCCCTACGTACGTCCGCAATGGCACATCGCGAGTAACTGAGGCAACAGATCAACAATCTTATGGCAGGAACCCAGAAGCCCCTAGGTGCCATTAAACGGAGATGATTGCAACAATCGGCTTCGCATCGCCTGGTGACCGGCCATTTCCGTCCGAACGTCATGTGCCGTGATGCAGTGATCCTGTCTTGCAATGGTGCGAAAACTGGTGTGCATCCGTCACATAGAGGCATGTGGCAAGATCGGTTCACTGAGCGGGGGCTGCAATAACGATCCCGGCAACCTAACCGATGGCGGAGACGACACCGTGTCCTTGCACGACAACGCGCACACACATGACCCTGACGGCGAACGTCAGGGCTTCTGGTTATTTTCATTGAACAGGCGCGAACGTGTCACCTGGGCAGCCTGCTTCGGTGGTCGCGTGCTCGACGCGATGGACTCCCAGGTCTACGCGTTGATGCTGCCGACGCTGATCGGCGTTTTCGCGTTAAGCCGTGGGCAGGCCGGCCTGCTTGGCAGTCTGACCACGGTGGTTGCCGCATTCTCCACGCTGCTTGCCGGCGCGGCGGCAGACCGCTTCGGGCGCCTGCGTGTATTGCAGATAGCGATCGCGATCAGCGCGGTATCGACCGCTCTCGCAGCATTTGCGCACAGCTTCACCTATCTCGCGGTCATGCGCGCGATTCAGGGCATAGGCTATGCCGCTGAGCTGACAGCGAGTTCTACGCTCGTCAACGAGATGATCCGCTCGCGTTACCGCGCCCGCGCCGTCTCCGGTACTCAAAGCGGCTATGCAATGGGTTATGCGATTGCGGTCTGCAGCATGTTGGCCGTGCATGCTGTCGTGCCGGCGCAATACGCGTGGAGAGTGTTGTTCGGTCTGGGGATTATCCCGGCGCTCTACGTGATCCTGCTGCAACGCTTCGTCGGTGAGTCATCGCTATTTCTCGCTGCGAAGAAAGCAACGCCGGTCGAGCAGGATCGTACTTCAATGCTTGATCTGTTTCGGGGCAGTAATGCACGGAACACGCTCGTCACCGCGATGATTTCGGTGGGCGTCTACGGCGCCGCCCAAGTGATGATTTTCTGGCTCCCGACCTATCTGCAAAGCGCTTTCCACCTGGACGTCACGCACACTGGCGGCTACCTTGCGCTCAATATCGCCGGCTCGTTCGTCGGCCCTTGGCTCTATGGGCCGGTGAGTGACCGTTATGGCCGGCGACCGGTGTTCCTTCTCTTCCTGGCGATGCAGGCTGCCGCAGTGCCTGTGTACCTGTCGGTCAGCGGCTCTCTGGCGCTGACGCTGGGCGTAGGTCTGCTGGTGGGGCTGCTGCAAGGTGGGCTGGCGACAGGGGTTCAGCCGATGCTCGGCGAGCTTTTCGGCACCCGCATCCGTGGTCGCGCAATCGGTCTGAACAATGCATTTGTGCGGGCGACGGCCGCCGTCGCGCCGGCGGTGGTGGGCTATCTGGCAGGGCGCTCGGCGTTTGGTACGGCAATGATCACAGTTGCCATATCGCTGTACGCATTCGCCGCCATTGGCGTCCTGCTCGCTCCGGAAACGCGCGGCGTGGATCTGGCAACGGATCTTAAAGATCCGGCGGCCGCGCCATCGGCACCTTCAGGCCGCGAGTCCAATGCGCCGGGCACCGTTTCGAAAACTTCCTCCGTGGAAATCTGAACAAAATGACTCTCCTGAACCTGCGGGCCGGCCTACGCGCGGTACCGCTGACCGAACCGTTGCTGGATGGCCGCGTCCACAGCGGCCGACTCAAGATCGAGCCGTGCGGCGCAACGCCTTATACCGAAACTTTCCGACGCATGGCGCGCGATCTCGCCTACGACATCGCCGAAATGCCTGTTGCGACGCAACTTCTGCTTGCCGATGCAGGCGCGCCGTTGACCGCGATGCCAATCGTGATCGCTGGCGGCGGACTGCCGCACGCCGCGCTGGTCTGTCTGAAGGACTCTGACATCCACGGTCCAGCATCGCTGCGTGGCAAGCGTATTGCAATTCGCGCCTATGCGCAGACCACAGGCGTCTGGATTCGCGGTGTGCTGCAACACGAATACGACGTAGCGCCCGCCGAACTAACCTGGGTGACCACCGAGGATTCGCACGTGGCGAGCTTCGTCGATCCAGCAAATGTTCAACGTGTAGACGAGAAAGACCTTCTCGTTCTTCTGAGGCGTAAAGAAGTCGACGCCATCGTCGCGTCACCGCATGTTGTCAAGGGCGCGACAGATCTGCGAGCCGTCATCGAGGACGCGGCGACCGTCGCTCAGGCATGGGCGCAACGCGAAGGCGTGCATGGGGTCAATCATGTGTTGTCGGTGCGGACCGCGCTGATCGAACAGTCGCCGTGGGTGGTCGATGAACTCGCCCGCTGCTTCACGGAGGCACGCGAACTGGCGCTGCGCGATGTGCAGGACGGCAAGCGCTTTACACCGTACGGCGACAAGGCCAATCGTCGCTCGATCGATCTGATGTTGCGTTACGCGTACGAACAGCAGATGACCACCAAGCTCTTCGAATACGACGATTTGTTCGCCGCATGGCCGCAGACGCTTTCGGGCGACGCCGACCAAGCCACAACTTCTGTCTGAGCGAGCGCTACCGCACGCAACGCCGGATGGCAGAAACAACACGGCGGCAGGCTTCTGAAGCGCCGCGCGATTCACGAGAGGAACCAATCATGGGCTCGACATTCTTCGAGAAGGTCTGGAACGAACACATCATTCACTCATTCAGCGAGCGTGAATGTCTGCTGGCGATCGACCGGCTCGTGCTGCACGACATGAGCGGCAGCGAAGCGCTATTTCAACTCGACAAGTCCGGCCGGGTACCCATCAAGCCGGAGATGGTGTTTTCGACGGTCGACCATTTCATCGCGACGTTTCCGGGGCGCGGACCCAACGACGAGCGCCCGGTGTCGACTGGCGGCACCGGTTCGAACAAGGGCGCGGGCGTCGAGCGCATGGCGATTCTGCGCAATCTGTCGAACAAGTTCGGTGTGAACTTCGCCGACGTCGGCAGCCGCAACCAGGGCATTACGCACGTGATGGCAACCGAGGCGGGTATCGCGTTGCCGGGTCTGATGATCGTGTGCGGTGACAGCCATACGTCGACGATTGGCGGAATCGGCGCGGTCGCGTGGGGCATCGGCGCGTCGGAGGCGCAACATGTCGCGGCCACGCAAACCATTCTGCAAACTCGCCCGAAGATGATGCGCGTGACGATCGACGGCGTGCCCGGTCCGAACACCACAGCAAAGGATATTGCCCTGCACCTGATCCGCCAGATCGGCGCGCAGGCGGGTGTGGGCTACGCGGTCGAGTTCGCCGGCAGCACGATCCGCGACATGCCGATCGAAGGGCGCCTCACGCTGTGCAATATGGCGATCGAGTTTTCCGCGAAGATGGCCTCCGTGCCACCTGATGAGAAGACCTTCGCGTACCTGAAAGACCGCCAGTACGCGCCGAAGGGCGCCAAGTGGGATGAAGCGGTGCGGCACTGGCGCACGCTGCGCAGCGACGATGACGCGGTGTTCGACACTGAAATCCATCTGGACGTGACGGATCTGAAACCGCAGGTCACGTGGGGGCTGAGTCCGCAGCACACAGTGAGCCTCGGCGAAGATGTGCCGGACCCGGCGCAAGAGGCCGATCCGATGCGCCGTGCGGCGATGGAGCGTGCGCTTGCCTACATGCAGTTGACGCCGGGTGAACCGGTAGTCGGTCTGCCGATCGACGTTGCTTATATCGGCACCTGCACGAATGCGCGGCTGTCCGATCTTCGCGAAGCCGCGAAGGTGTTGAAGGGCCACAAGGTCGCTGCCGGCATTCAGGCTGTGTGCGTGCCGGGCTCCAGTTCGGTCCGGGCGGCAGCAGAAGCAGAGGGAATCGACAAGATCTTTATCGACGCGGGCTTTGTGTGGAACGAATCGGGCTGCTTTGGCTGCACCGGGATGCCGAGTGCTCAAGGCGCAAGGACGATCAGTTCCGCGAATAGAAACTTCGAGAATCGGGGCGGTCTGCAAACCCGAACGCATCTCGCCAGTCCGGCCACCGTCGCCGCGAGCGCACTCGCTGGCCGTATTGCCAATGTCCGGGACTTTGAAACCGTAGGGGTCTGACAGATGGAACCATTCGTTCGAACGACAGCTGTGGCTGCGGCGATCCAGCGCAACAACATCGACACCGATCAGATCGCACCGGGTCTTTTCGCGGCGAACACGCCGAAGGAAAAACATGCCGAGGCGCTGTTTCGGAACATGCGCTACCTGACGGGAGAAGAGCTGAATCCGGAGTTCGTGCTGAACCGTTCACCGTGGGATAAGGCGGAAATCCTTGTCGTCGGTGAGAACTTCGGCTGTGGATCATCGCGCGAGGCGGCGGCCAAGGCATTGCGTGCGTTTGGCATCCGCGCGGTGATAGCGCCGAGCTTCGGCGGGATTCTGTTCAACAACTGCTTTCGCAACGGAATCGTGCCGGTGGTACTGCCGAAGGAGGTTGTTGCCCATCTCGCGGACGATGCCGATCACGCCGGCGATGGCGCGCGGCTCACGGTTGATCTGGAAGCGTTGACGGTCACCGACAACGCGGGCCAGGCGTATGCATTTACGGCGCCGGAGCAGCAGCGAACGATGTTGCTGCACGGACTCGACGAGATCGATTTCACGCTTGGCATGCGTGCAGAACTCGAAGCGTTCTGGTCACGCGACCAGCAACTCCGGCCATGGGTCTATGAACCGGGAAAAGCAAGCGACGCGAGATGAAGTATTCGGCATGACATCTAACAGCGGCTGTCTTATACAAAGCCGCGCTTAATATCAATGACAGGAGGAAGACAATAATGCCCTTAACTCGTCGCAATTTTTTGCGGGGGGCCGCTGCGGTCGGTGCGGCAGCAGCAACCGTCGGAAAGACCGGATATGCACTGGCGGCTGAAGATAGCGCCGCGTCGGCTACGCTCGCGGCTGACGCCGCGCGCTTCCTGCCGGCGGAGCAGTTGCCGATGAAGCCCGTTATCCATTCGCCTTGGATGGCCAACGGTGTCGCACTTACCCGCAATAACACGGTGTTTCTTGGCTTGCCGCGCTGGCCCGGTCACGAAGTCACGCCGTCGGTCGCACGCATGGCGGCGGACGGCACGGCGTGGCCGTTTCCTGGTGGCGACTGGAACAACTGGCAGCCGGGCGCAGACGGATCGAATGCATTCGTCTACGTCAATTCGGTGCATATCTTCGAAGACGACACCGTCTGGGCCGTCGATCAAGGAGCATTGCGAACGGAGGTGGCATTGCCGGGCGCGCAGAAGCTCGTGCAACTGGACGCGCATAGCGGCAAGGTGCTCAAGATCATCCGCTACGACGACAAGATTCTGCCGCCGGGCTCCAAGCTCAACGATCTGCGCGTGTATGGTCCGCTGATCTACAACACCGATTCCGGGCTTGGGGCAGTCATCGTTCATGATCAGCGCACGGGCAAGACGCTGCGCCGACTCTCGGGCTACCCGCAAATGCTCGCGTCTCCGGAGCCGCCGCGGCCCGGATCGCATCATGTGACGCCGAAGGCGGATCTGATCGAGATCAGCCCAGACGGCGAGTGGCTGGCGTGGGCATCCCCGACTGGTCCGTTCCGTCGTATCCGGACCCAGTACCTGTGGGACGAAAGCATCACCGATGACGTTCTCGCTACGCATGTTGAAACGTGGTTCGACACGCGGCTCGTCGGTGGCTCGGCGATGGATACGCTTGGTAACCTTTATCTGTCGGACATTCACGGCCAGCGGGTGATCTTGCGTTCTCCTTCGGGCCAGGAGGCTGTGCTCGCTTCGCATCCGCAACTGTTCAGTGCAGATGCTTCGTTTATTAGCGCCGACCGGAAGCTCTACGTGCCTTCGCCGCAAACGGAACGCACTGCGCTGTTCGGTGGCACCGATCGCACACAGCGCCCGTATTTGACCTTCGTGGTTGACCTGCCCAAAGAGTTCGCCGGTATTCCGCTCGGCGACGCGATCACAGGCCGTCCGGTCTGACGCTTGCTCGGGTTCGCACGATTCTCGCGCGGATCTCTCACAAAATCTCAGGAATTGTCTACGTCGAATCGAGGCAGCGCTTTGTGGCGCCTCCTCGATTCGCATATGCAGGCAGATTCAACTTGAAGAGTCACAACCTTTCAATTAGAGGCGAAAAATGATGATCAGATCAGTCAGCTCTTTTATAGTCAAAGCCGCGCTTGCGGTTTCGCTGACCTCTCTTGTGCATCTGGCTTGTGCACAGCCGGCTTCCGATGCGGCCCAAGCCACATCGAAGCCGACCAAGGCACAGCGCAAGGCGGCTCGCAAGGAGGCGCGGGCTCGCAAGAACGCGGAACTCAAGAAACTGGAGCAGAACGGCTATAACCCCGCTGCGCGCTCCGATCTTAACTATCCGCAAGACCTGCAGAAGGCGCAGAGGAAGGCCGCAGCGGGGCAGGCGGCCAGTCAGTAAGCGGTCGGCGATTGACGCGTTGAGAGCATGGCCGGCGTTGTGGGATGTCGGCCTCCCTTGTGGTCAACAGGATATCGCCCGACGTGAACCCGCCCAATGAGTCAAGCTTGGAGTAGTGCAACGACGGACGAACCGGTCGCCAGTTGTCCGTCGCCGAGCAGCAAACGCCGTTTCATTCCCGCGTCAATTCACCATCAACGAGGCGCCAGATCCCGCGCGGATTGTCGGCACGAAGTGCCGTCGGCAGAAGCGAATCGGGCGCGTCCTGATAGCAGATCGGACGCAGGAAGCGCCCGATTGCGCTGGCGCCCACCGATGTGCTCCGCCCGTCCGACGTCGCCGGAAAGGGACCGCCGTGCACCATCGCGTATGACACTTCGACACCAGTCGGAAAGCCGTTAAAGAGGATGCGTCCTGCCTTGCGTTCGAGCAGTGGGAGCACCTCGCGCACATGTGCATGATCGTCATCGTCAAGTTGAACGGTGGCCGTCAACTGTCCCTCGATGTGGCTCAGCACAGCTTCGAGTTGAGCGAGATCGCGGCAGGCGACGATCAGTGAGCCCGGTCCAAAGACATCCTGTTCGAGTACCGCGTTGGCGAGAAAGTCGTCGGCAGTCGTGCGCAGCAGGATCGGGACCGCATCGTACGGGCCGTTTGCAGGTTGGCCGCTCGCAACCTGCGCGACGCCGGTCGCCGCGACGAGCTGCCCGATGCCACGACGGAAAGCGGCATGGATACCGGGAGTGAGCATCGTGGCTGCCGGTTTCGCTGCAATCGCTTCGGCCGCGTTTGCGCAGAAGGCGTCGAGCGCATCGCCGGCGATTGCCAGCACAAGGCCCGGATTGGTACAGAACTGCCCAGCGCCGAACGTGAGCGAATCAATGTAGTCTCGGGCGATTATCTCTCCACGCGCTGCGAGTGCGGCGGGAAACACGACGACCGGATTGATGCTGCTCATCTCGGCATAGACGGGAATCGGCGTCGGGCGGTCTTGTGCAATGCGCGTCAAGGCGAGACCGCCCTGGCGCGAGCCGGTAAAGCCGATCGCCCGAATCGCCGGGTGCTTCGCGAGTGACTCGCCAATCCATGTGCCTTCACCGATGACCATCGAAAAGACGCCGGCGGGCATGCCTGTATCCTGTGCCGCCTTCGCGATTGCACGGGCGACCAGTTCGGATGTTCCAAGATGTGCCGGATGAGCTTTCACGACAACCGGACATCCCGCGGCGAGTGCTGACGCGGTATCGCCGCCTGCAACAGAAAACGCTAGCGGAAAATTGCTTGCCCCGAAAACCACAACAGGACCGATGCCGATATGCTGCAGTCTCAAGTCGGAGCGCGGCAGTGGCGTTCGCTCGGGCTGAGCGTTATCGATTACCGCCCCGTGCCAGCGGCCGTCGCGAATGACCGTCGCAAAAAGGCGCAACTGGTTGACCGTGCGCATCCGTTCGCCTTCGAGTCGGGCGAGCGGCAACGCGGTTTCCGCGTGCGCCCGCTCGGACAGGACCGAACCTAGACTCGCAATTTCCCACGCAATCGCGTCGAGAAATTGGGCGCGACGTTCATCGGAGAGGCGCCGGTAAGAGTCAAACGCTTGCGCCGCGAGCGTGCACGCTTGCTCCACGTCTTCCTGCGTTGCACAGCCGAACATAGGGCTTATCGGCTCACCGGTTGAGGCAGCATAGGCATGCATGAAGCCGCCCTGACCCGTGACCGTCTCGCATCCAATGATCATGCTTCCTTGAATATCCATCGGCATGCTCACTTGGTCAGTCGCAGGTTGGGAGTTATCTGACGCGGGTCGGTGCGCAACTCGATCAGTGCCGGCCGGCCCGACGCCTGGGCCGCGGCAAATGCCGCGGGGAAATCTTCAGTTCTCTCGACGCGTGATGCAAACGCGCCAAACGCCAGGCCCAGAGCGACAAAGTCGGGATTCGTCAGCGTGGTCCCCGAAATGCGATCGGGGTACTCGCGTTCTTGATGCATCCGGATCGTGCCGAGCATGCCGTTGTTCACGACAATCACGATCATTGCCGCACCGTATTGAACGGCGGTTGCAAGTTCTTGTGCGTACATCATGAAACAGCCGTCGCCCGCCAGGCAGACAACGCTGCGCTCGGGGTTCTGAATCTTCGCGGCGATTGCAGCGGGTAAGCCGTAGCCCATCGCGCCGTTAGTCGGCGCGAGTTCAGTGGCTTCGCGTCGATAGCGATAGAAGCGATGCAGCCACACGGTGTAGTTACCCGCGCCATTCGAAAGAACGGCATCGTCTGGCAATACTTCGTCGAGATGAGCGATAACCTGGGCGAGGTCGACGCCAGCGATTTCGTTGGATGTTGCGGGCGGTGTCGAATGCGCGACGTAGTCGGCGCGAGCGCTTTCGGTCCATGCCTGCCAAGTCGGGGCGGACACGGGTTCCAGCGCATCGAGCGACAGCGCGAATGCGCTCAGATCCGACGCGATCGGCAGATCCGCCTGAAAGACACGGCCGAGTTCCTGCGGATCAGGGTGAACATGAACTAGCGTTTGACGGGGCGTCGGACTCTCGATCAGCGTATAGCCGGACGACGTGGTTTCAGCGAGTCGCGAACCGATCACGATGAGCAGGTCGGCCTGCTTAACCCGCTCGGCGAGCTTGGGCGAAATGCCGAGCCCCAGCATGCCGACATAGTGAGCGTTCCGATTGTCGAACAGATCCTGACGACGAAACGAAGCCGCGACCGGCAGCCGGTTCTGAACAACGAAACGCTGGAGCGCGGCAGTGGCCTGCGTATCCCAGCCCGTACCGCCGACGATCACAAGCGGTCGTGACGCTGCTGCGAGACGCGTCTTCAGAGCTTCGAGTGCCTGAGGCTGCGGCGCAGCGTGCGCGACGCGGGTAGCGGCCGCGTCCTGAACTTCAGCAGCGCCAAACAGCACATCCTCGGGTAGCGCGACGACGACTGGGCCTTTACGGCCCGACATCGCAATACTGAACGCTTTTGCGACGATCTCAGGGATACGCTGGATGCTGTCGATCTCGGTTACCCACTTCGCGATTCCGCCGAACATCTGCCGATAGTCGACTTCCTGGAATGCGCCGCGTCCGATCATCTGACGGTCGACCTGACCGACAAACAGGATCATCGGCGTCGAATCTTCGCTGGCAGTGTGGACGCCATTGCTTGCATGTGTCGCACCGGGGCCGCGCGTGACGAAACAGATGCCTGGGCGGCCAGTCAGCTTGCCGTACGCATCGGCCATGTTGGATGCGCCGCCTTCATGGCGGGTTGTGATCGTGCGAATCCCGGGGGCGTCGTGCAGTGCATCGAGCACTGGCAGATAGCTCTCGCCAGGAACACAGTAGACGGTATCGACGTGATTGATCTTGAGGGCGTCGACAAGAATGCGGCCGCCGTTGCGCCGCTCAACAGTTTCAGACATGTACTTCAAGCTCCTTGTGTGGCGGCACTGCGCGTTGCCGTCTCATTTCGATGTTGCCCACGATGCGCACAGCGCGGCATCGAGCATGCATTCATTATGCGGGGCAAACTTCGGCGAACTCGTTGCGAAACTTGCAAAGCAGCTTTGCGAGGCGGGGAGCCGAGGTAGAAGGCGAATAGGAGAGGGAAACAACCGACGAGGGACGCTGATGATTGCGTCCGATTCGTCGATGTTGAGAGTGTTATCTGGGGCTGGTGGCTGCCGAGGCGCAGCGACTCTACGCTGAGCTGCCCTCGGCAACTTCGGCGTCAGGCCACATGCCACCTTCGACGAGTTCGATCATGATTTGCCGGATCGCACGCAAGACATCCCATTGCGCGGGAATCGGTGGTCGGTTTTTCCCCGAAATGATGGCGACGTCACGAACGATGTCCGGTTCAAGACGGGTTGCCTGAAGTTTCCCGGCCTGCAATTCTTCGTAGACCGCCGCGACCGGCAAAATCGTACAGCCGCAGTTTTCCACAACCAGTTGGCGTGTGATGTAGACAGACGAATCGCATTCCATCGCAATTTTTAGCGATTTCGAATGTTGGGCCACGAATGCCTCGACTCGCGTGCGGATGCCATGCGAAGGAGACGGCACGATCAATGGCACATCGGCTAGGCGTTCGAGCGGGAACGCCGCCGGAAGCGGGCCGAATTGCATCGGCGCAATGAAGCTCAAGCGCTCGCGCAGGATCACGTCGACGCCACCCAGAAACGCGCGATTCTCCGGGAGATAGGCGATTGCCGCGTCGACTTCGCCGCTGGTGATCCAGTCGTGGATGTGACTGGCCAGACCTTCCTTGACGCGCATCCTGATGCCGGGGTAGCGCTCCTGAAGGGACTTGCCTATCGAGCCGAACAGGATCTTGGCAATGGTCGGCGGAGCGGCAAGAATGATGCTCGACGGGCCTTGGTGTGCAGGAGCATGCAGGTCTGCATTCGCCTCGTCGAGCGTCTTCTTGATAGTGCGTGCGTAGGCTATCAGCCGATTGCCGCTCTCGGTCAGCATCAAGCCTCGTCCGCTGCGGTGGAATAGCCGCGTGTTCAGTTCCGATTCGAGTGTGGAGATGCGTCGGCTCAACGCAGACTGCGATAACCCTATTTCCGCCGCGGCACGCGACAGATTGCCGTTCTCAGCAACACCAAGAAACATCAAGAGATCTTCTGAATGCATTGTATGACCGGAACGGGGGCACGCTCGGACTCCCTTGGGGGAACGTAGCCGTCTCGTTGTAGTAGGGGGGAAGAGCAGTATAGCGTTCTGGGACCGCGACAGATATGCGGTTAAGCGCGAACGAGCGTTCGCAGCGAACCTGCGGTGAGCGAGTCAGCGTCATGCACAAAGCTGGTTTGCACCTGGCTGATTGATCTGGTTAGAAACTGCGCGCGATACTTTCTGCATGAGTCGGGAGGTTTATGCGGACAGACCGCCGACCTTCGTTTCCAAACTATTTGGAAATCCAGCTAACCAGTTGCCTCGAGCTTTCATGACAAGTCTTCCTAAACCATCCGGTGATGTAATCACACAACTTGCACCAAAGGGTGCTCTGCGTGCCGCGATCAACTATGGTAATCCCGCACTCGCCTGTAGAAATGCCGAAACAGGAGAGCTGAGTGGCGTATCTGTCGATCTTGCCCGAGAGCTCGCATTTCACCTCGGAGTGCCTGTGGAACTGGTGGAGTTCTCGTCGGCTCGCAGTGTCGTGGACGCTGCGAAAGAGGGGGTATGGGACGTTGCGTTCAGCGGTATCGATCCCGAGCGGGCCAAAGAGATGGACTACTCGGGACCGTATCTACTGATCGAAGGCGTTTATCTGGTACGCGTTGAGTCGCTCATCCGCACCAACGAAGACGTCGATCGGACGGGTCACCGGATCGCGGTCAGCCGTGATAGCGCGTACGACCTCTTTCTCAAGCGCGAGATTCTTCACGCTGAGTTGGTGCGAGGCGACGATCCCACGAAAATCGCCGATATGCTGATCGAACAGAATCTCGATGTGGTTGCCGGCGTGAAAGCACGTAGTGAACTGGACGCGAAGCGGATCGGCGGATTGCGGATGCTTGAAGGTAACTTCATGGAAATCCGTCAGGCTATGGCGACTCCGAAGGGACGGCCAGAAGCTGCACGTTACGTTGCAGCGTTTGTCGAAGTGATGAAGGCGTCCGGTTTCGTCAGTCGCGCACTCGTGGAGCACAGGGTCGACAGCGGCAAGGTCGCTCCGCCGAACCCACTTTAAATGTTTCGGCCTGGTTGTTCTGCGAATCTGGTTTGTGATGTGGACAGTCGAATTCGAACTTGCGCTGAATTGATGTCACTCGAAATCTGCTGTGCATTTATTGCATCCTGCTAATGGTTTGCCTATGGCATGCTTCGGTAAAAGATAGCGTGCATTGAAGAGGGATGCATCGGACACCGAAAACGCAATATCGAATCTGAGAGATAACAAAAAGAAAGTTATTAAGTATCCCTATTCGAAAGGTCAGCATACAATGCCGACCTTAAAAAATTCTAATATCCATCAGGAGACAGCATGAGAAGGTTTTCGGCATTCGCCGCGGCCGCTGCGGCCGCTATCACCCCGTGCATCGCAAACGCGCAGAGCAGCGTAACGCTCTATGGTCTCGTCGACGCGGGTATCGCATATCAAAGTAGTTCTGGATCATTGGGTCAAACGTCCGGTGGCCATTCTGCCGTGACGATGGTCAATGGTGTGCGCGGTGCGACAGTGTGGGGCTTAAAGGGCATCGAGGACCTTGGCGGTGGGACCAAGGCTGTGTTCCGGCTCGAGCAGGGTTTCAACGCGTCGAACGGTGCAATGACCACAGCGGGCCTCGCATTCAAACGTCAGGCGAACATGGGGCTGACGAATCCGGACTACGGCTCGTTGATCGTGGGTCGCGGTTTTTCGCAATATGTGATCCTGTTGTCGCGATGGAGTCCGACGCAATGGTTGACCGGCTTCTTCGGTGCGCACCCTGGCGACATCGACATGCTCGATCTGAACTACGTGAACAATCAGATCTCGTATACGTCGCCAACTGTACACGGCTTTACCGTTGCAGGCTCGTACGCGTTGGGTGGTCAGCCGGGCAGCATCAACAGCGGTTCAACCTATAGCCTTGCGGCTCAGTACAACGCTGGTCCCGGAGGCTTGGCTGTCGGCTTTCTCCGGATCAATAACTCTGCGTCGGGTGGCGGTGCATGGGGTCAATACACGACCTTGAGCAACAACGGGGCGGAACCGTCGATTTCTGCGCTGACCAACGGCTATCAGTATGCGCAGGCACAGCAGCGCATTGCCGTCACAGCCGGCTGGCAAATTACGCCGTCGTTTGATCTGTCGGGTTCTCTGTCTAATACGCAGTACATTCCGAGCATCAACTCACATTTCTCCACTGAGGCCGTGTTCAATTCCGCGGGCCTTGTGGGTCACTGGATGTTCGGACCTGCGTGGTCCTTCGCAACCGGCTACGCCTTCGTGCATGCGTCGCAAGCCAACGGTACAGACGGCGCGAATTACCATCAGGTAACCACGCAACTGTATTACTCATTGTCGAAGGCGACGGGACTCTATGCGCTAGCTGCGTGGACGCATGCAAGCGGTGAAACACTGAGTGCGACGGGCACGGTGATCCGTGCGACGCCGACGATTGGCGACGGTTTCAACGGCACACCGGGGACAGGTACCAATGTGTTCGCCGCTGGCGTAGGTATTCTTCACCGCTTCTGATTTGCCAGTTTGGGCTGCCTCACGTGCAGCCGTCTAGCGGTTGCGCGGAAGCCAGTTTCAACAGGCCCTCGGTTATCTTCGGGACGTTTGCGCGGCATAGGCCGCGCTTCTGTCTACGATTTGGCTGCTGTTGATCGATCATTTCCAGTCCCTGTGTCCCTCCATTGGAGTGAGTAGACTGTACTGTCGGACGTAACGATCCGACCCGTCTCACTTCCGGAGGTGAATCATGAAATCGATGGTCACGATAGTCGGTGCAGTTGCAGTTTTATTCACATCAATGGCGTCGATTGCTCAATCGTCAGATAGCGACCATGCCCGAACTCGCGCGGACATCAAAGCTGATCTGGCACGTTTCGAGCGGGCTGGTTTCAATCCAGCAGTGGCAGTAGACCCGTATTACCCGGCAGACATGCAGGCTGCGCAAGCGCGGATAGCGATTGACGGAGGGACCGCAAATCCGGTGCGCTCAGGCGAACTGCTAAGTGGCACAGCAACAAACGTGGACTATGTTCCCGTCCAATAGCCTAGTTATCGCGGAATGCAGTGGACGAGAGAATGTCCGCTTAATTCAGCTAACTTCACAGACCTTGATTATCAGCAGTAACGAGTGTGGCTGGGTTGTCAGTTGTCGTCGCAGTACGCGATTCCCGAAGTACGCGTTCGGCGTGACGCAGTTCGCGCGGATATTCGATATTGGCTCCGCCAGGCTGGAAGCCGGCCTGTTCGAGCTGAGACAGTTCTGCGCGGACTTGCGAACGCGTTACACCTTGGTCCGCTGGCGATGCAAATGACAGGCCCGGTAGGACGAGTGCGATCGCGATGACGTACGGAGCGATTTTGAAAGACATGGCTGATCCGTGAAATGGTTTGGAGGTTAGGGCACCGGTCGTCGGTCATTCGATCGACTAGGGTTTGCACTGAGTTGACAAAGTCTAATGCTGAGTTGGGCTGCCGGGTGCGCAATGTTTGCAATTCCGATTTGCGTTTTTTGCATGTTGGTCGAAGAGAAGCGTTCTTGGGTGAATTGGGATGTGCAAACGTCTTCTTGATAGGGCGGGCGCACTGAAAGTGTGGCGATTCGATCGTTTCAGGG
This sequence comes from Paraburkholderia fungorum, assembly GCF_900099835.1. Taxonomy (NCBI): domain Bacteria; kingdom Pseudomonadati; phylum Pseudomonadota; class Betaproteobacteria; order Burkholderiales; family Burkholderiaceae; genus Paraburkholderia; species Paraburkholderia fungorum. The sequence goes on along the minus strand of NZ_FNKP01000004.1, from coordinate 456,096 downwards.
CGGCACGTCGTCGTGCAACGCACACCTGAATTGTGGTTCCCGCAACGCGGGCGCGATCGCTGCGCCTCACAATAAATGAATTGAGAGTGAGGTATGGATGCGGCGCGGCTGAGCGGTCACAAGCCAGGCGTGCCTGGGCCGTGCCGCAGCAATCAATCGAGATTGATACTAGTGTTGGTCCTGCTGATGGAAGGTGGGGACGAACGAGGCGGGACTGCTTGTGCGGTTGAGCTATTTGATCGAAGGGAGACGGGGTTGAAATCGGAATTGCCCGCGCTTGAAGGGCGCAATGAAGCAACAGCGACCGATGGTCTGCCGGCGGCCCAACGGCTTCTCGCGCAAGCGACGATTTCAATCAGCATGGCGCTCGCTTTACTGGACAGCTCGGTGGCAAACGTCGCGTTACCAATGATTGCCGTCGATCTGCATTCGGGTGCGTCGACCTCTATCTGGGTGATCAATGGCTATCAGCTAGCACTGGCCGTCTGCCTTTTGCCATTCGCGGCGCTTGGTGAAAAGCACGGCTATCGGACGGTTTATCGATCGGGTCTCGTGCTCTTCACGCTGTCATCGCTTGCTTGCGCGCTGTCTCATTCGATGCTCGCACTGACGTTGTGTCGCGTTGTTCAGGGCGTCGGTGCTGCAGGAGTAATGAGCGTCAACACCGCGCTACTACGCTACATCATGCCGCGTGACCGGTTGGGTAGCGCCATTGGGATTAACGCGCTGGTTGCCAGCACGGCGGTCACGATCGGTCCAACGGTTGCAGGTGCAATCCTGTCGGTCGGGTCGTGGCCGTGGCTGTTCCTTATCAATGTGCCTCTTGGAATCGTGGCGGGGCTGCTTGCACGCCGCAACCTGCCAGATAACGATCGCAACCATCGGGCGTTCGATGTGTACGGTGCTCTCCTGGGAGCGGTGATGATTGGCGCGATGATCACAAGCGTTGAGAGCCTCGGGCATGGCATGCGGTGGCCTGGCATTGCCGGGCAGGTGGTCGTTTGCGCCATTGCGGGCGTGTTGCTTGTACGACGCGAGGCATCAAAGAAGCGGCCCCAGTTCCCTTTCGATCTGCTGCGTATTCGCTTGTTTTCGTTGTCGTTGGGGGCATCGGCAGGCGCGTTCGCGGCGCAGATGATGGCCTCGACCGCGTTACCGTTCTATCTCCATGGCACACTCGGCTACTCTCCTGGGGCGATCGGTCTCTTGATGACCCCATGGCCTCTGGTCAGTGCGATTGTTTCGCCGCTGGCAGGGCGTCTATCCGATCGCATTTCGCCGAGCTTGCTCGGTGGTTTGGGACTCGCGACCATGGCTGTTGGGCTTGTTTGCATTGCGACATTGTCGGTGTCACCACATCCGCACGATATTGTTTGGAGCATGATGATTTGTGGTGCGGGGTTCGGCCTGTTCCAGTCGCCGAACAATCGCGCGATGATTGGTGCTGCGCCGAAAAGCCGGAGTGGTGCGGCTAGTGGGATGCTGGGTACCGCCCGGCTGTCAGGTCAAGCATTGGGAACGGCGATCGTTGCATTGGTTCTCGATAGGATGCATGTTCACGGGGTCGCGGTCGCGCTGATTTGTGGGGCGGTACTTGCAGGCGGAGCTTGCATCGTCAGTTTGACGCGGCTTGGCGTCAGTCCCATGCAGTCCGTTGGATAGACGGATGACAGCAGTGTCAGGTACACGCGTGTGGTTTGATCGCATGGTCTGAATTTCTAGATCCGTACGCGAATTCACGGGCTTTTTGAGTTGCCGAATTCTGGCGAGTGATTTTCGTCGCTCGTAGTCGTCCCAACCGTCCGTAACTCGGTTCTTTAATCTGAAGCAAGGGATTTTAATGAAATGAAAAAGCCCATCGGGTGTGCGTCAAGCAATTAAGAGCACTACGTTAGTGATAACTTTGAGAGGGGGTATCGTAATTTCTGCGTTACTGCATGCAATTCTTTAACAGTTGTCCAATGAGATCACCGAAGCGCCAAGGGGAAGCATCAATGAATCAGTCCAACAAGGAAATGATGTCGCGACTCTCCTGCGAAGCAGAGTGCCGAAATTTACTTTTGCGTGCTGCATGGTTTGTTGACCATAATGAGGCGGCACGGCTTACGGACGTCTTCGCTGAAGATGCAACGCTGCAAAATCCATCTGGTTCACTTGTTGAGGGTCATCCTGCTATTGTCGATTTCTACTCCGAACCCTCAGCGGATCGGATCACCCGGCACCTGATTACGGACTCACTTTTCAGTGAGATCCTCGATGATGAAGCGTTCGCTGTAACGAGTGTCTTGCTTTGGGCGGGATCCGAAGAAGATGAAATCGGCCCGGCCGGCCGTCCGGCACGGGGTAAGCAGATTCTGGGGCGATTTGACGATACGTTCACTCGTACCGAGAGTGGCTGGAGGATTAAGCACCGACTTATTTCCTTTGAACTCTTCCAGCATTTTGACTAGTGGGAAGTGGCCGAAGGAAATGCCCTGCGAGGTCGCGATCCCGTGGTGTCGATCTCCGTTTTCGGGGACCTTCAGCTATCAGTGAGCTAGGTCTTCGTCAGCGCGAAAGCGCCAGGACTTGCAAAGGGTGCCAGATGACGCGCCGGAGGTCTGCATGCTCGGCCGGTAGAAGCGAAACGTCAGCGGGCGCCGCCGCATATGACAGGCGCGCGCGATAATCGAGCATTTGGCGACCGGCCGACGTACGGGCACGGAGCGCCAGCGCGTGTTGGACGGGTAACGAATGCCCCCGGGGGCGAGACTGCGCGCCCGCAGCGCTTCAGGTGTGCCGTGGGATTGTCGCGCAGGTATTGCGCGGCAATGAGCCATTTGAACATGCCGGTCGGAGTGATCAGCACCTGCCCCCACGGGAGAGGGGGGCGAGGAGCGGTAGAACGGACCTCAGCACGGACGATTGCCGGGTATCGCAAGTTTTGTCCGTGGAGATCGTTACGGGCTAGCTGGTGCTCCGAATGGTCCAGTCCGCTGTCGGCCCGCGACACGCATATGAACGATCTGCTCCCCGTGCTCTGCCATGCAGATTCTGTACGGATCGAGCATTCATGATTGCTCTAAAGCAACTTTCGGTGTGTCGGACCGGCTGCCCCACTCGGTCCATGAGCCGTCGTACAGTCCAACTGGCGCATAGCCCGCCACTTCCACTGCGAGGGCGATGACGGCCGCAGTGACACCGGTACCGCAACTCGTGACGACCTTGGATGACGAGTCTACTCCACGTGCTGCCAGCAAGCGTCGAATTTCACCGACGAGCCTGAACGTGCCGTCATCGTTGAGAACGTCGGTATAAGGCAAGCTCACACTGCCTGGAATATGACCTGAAGCGACTCCAGCTCTCGGCTCAGGCACTTTTCCGGAGAAGCGGTCTAGCGAACGTGCGTCGAGTACTTGCTCGCTACGCGTCACCAAGTTGTCGAGCATATCGTCGATCTTACGCACGCGCTGTGGGTTGATCCTGGCTCGGTATTCGACATCGCCGGTAGCTTGAAATTTCGGAGATGCGCCATCTTCGAGGGGGCAACCGGCGTCTCGCCACTTAGGCAGGCCGCCATCGAGCAGATATACGTTCTCGTGCCCGAAAAGTTTGAAAAGCCACCATCCGCGCGCTGCGGAAAACAGACCTTGCTGATCGTAGAACACTACGCGGCTATCATTGCTAATGCCCAGCTCGCGCGCAAATAGTTCGAACTGTGCCGAACCGGGCGCCATGTGTGGCAACGGTGAGCCGGCGTCGCAGACATGATCAATGTCGAAAAATTGTGCTCCCGGGATATGCGCTTCCGTAAACCGTCGCCGGGCGCTTAGCTGTTGCGGATTAAGAAACCAAGTCGCGTCGAGTACGACAAGATCGGGGCTGCCGAGCTGCGCCTGCAGCCATTTGCCAGTAACCACCGGTGACATACGAGCTTTCCTTTCAATTGAGTGGAGATTAAGTGCGCGCGCTCTAGCGTTTGTCAGCGAGCAGGAACGAGAGCACCTCTCGTCCAAAGAGCGCGCTGTCGGCATCAATAGCGCCGTGGCCTTGGCCCTCCAATACGACGCGCGAGCTGGTCTTTAGAATTGAGAGCAAATAATCGGAGGCCTCAATGTACTTCGGTGGGCTGGCACTACCCAGCAACAGCAGCACGGGAACGGCTACCTTTTCGAGCGCTGTCGCTGAGGGTCGATAGGTTTGTAGCGCGCCCATTTCTCGAGCGATTGTGGCCGCAATTTCGACCCGCGAGGACCAGTTTGGTAGAACGCGTAAGCGACTGATCTCCGCTTCAGGCAGGCGAAGCACCTGGCTAAAAAACGTCGCCAATGCCGCCTCGTTATTTTGGTCATCGATGTGTGCTCGTAATGTTTCGACGATCCGTTCCGTCTCCGGATCGGGCTCGCCGAGGCGAAACGGCGGCTCGTAGAGGACGAGTTTGTCGACACTCGAAGTTCGGGTCGCCGCCTCCAGTGCGGCAACCGCACCGAATGAATGAGCAACCACTGATACAGCGCTTTCGCCAGTTGCGTCGACTAACGCGGCGACGTCGTCAAATTCCTTCTCGATAGCGTATTCCGCACTGTCACCACTATCGCCGCGTCCGCGTCGGTCGAGTGCAAACACGGTGAAGTGTCGCTCGAATGCAGCGAGAACGGGCCGCCAACGATGGCGATCGACCGTCGTGCCATGTACCAATACAAGCGCGGGTCCTGCGCCGGTGCGCGAATAGCCGATTGATGTACCGTCTTTTGACCTGATGTGGTTGATCATGATGAGCCCTATGTGCGAATTGATTTTGCAGCGCGCGATATCCTAGTGCTCCCGCCCGCATACGACGTATTGGAAGATTTAACTTAGCTGACTTGTAGGCTATGAGTGTTGCGTCTTCGTTGGTAGGCCAAGATTCTCCCGCAAGGTGGTGTACTGATAGCGTTGCCGGTACAGTCCTCTTCGCTGCAACTCGGGAACGACCAGGGTCACGAAGCTTTCGAGGCTGGAGGGGAGTATTGGCGGAATTACAGCAAACCCGTCCGCGGCAGCGCTGGTGAACCAATGCTCCAGATCGTCTGCAATGTCGATTGGCGTCCCAATCAATATTCGATGCCCACGAGCTCCGGCGGCACGCTCATATAGAGCGCGGATCGAGAGGTTTTCTCGACGCGCGGTTTCAATTAACAACGCTTGACGCGCTTTGTGACCGTTGCTTTCCGGTAGAGGAGGCAATGGTCCATCGACTGGGTAAGTCGATAGATCAATACCTAGCAGTTCAGACAGCAGTCTTACGCCTACCACCGGATGGATCAGCCCCTGTATTTTCTCGAAAGTTTCCTGCGCCTCTTCGCGCGATCTTCCGATAAACGGCACGATTCCAGGAAGGATAAGCAGGTCTTCGGCGGCACGGCCATGTTGAACAGCACGTGACTTTACGTCGGAGTAAAACTGAACCGCCCCGTCCAGCTCATGTTGTGCGGTAAAGATGACCTCAGCAGTCTCCGCACCAAGCGCTATCCCGGCTTCGGACGACCCCGCCTGGACCAGGACCGGATGGCCTTGCGCAGACCGGAATACGTTCAACGGTCCTTTCACAGAGAAATGGTCGCCTCGGTGATTCAGTAACTTAAGTTTATTGGGATCAAAATAGACACCGGCGTCCTTATCAGCAAGCACCGCGTCGTCAGTCCAACTGTTCCACAAGCCAACGACAACATCGAAAAACTCTTTCGCGATTACATAGCGATCGGCGTGCTCCAGATGAGAATCCCGACCAAAGTTCCGGGCTTCAGCGTTTGTGGCAGATGTCACGAGATTCCAGCCCGCACGTCCTTTACTCAAATGGTCGATCGATGCGAATTTTCGCGCAACATGATAAGGATGATTGTAAGAAGTCGAGGCGGTTGCGACCAGTCCAATATGGGTTGTTTGGGGCGCGAGTGCACTTAACAAAGTTAGTGGTTCAAGGAAATTGATCGGGGCAAACCTGGACGCGACTTCAAGGTCTCCATCGTAAAGCATCCCAACACTATCCGTCAGGAATGCCAGGTCGAACAGCCCGCGTTCCGCTGTCTTAATGATGGAAGCATAGTGGTCGATATCCCAGGCAGATTCGGATTGCGTGTCCGGATGCCTCCATCCGGCTATGTGAAATCCATTTGCGTTGAACAGCGTGGCGAGGCGAATCTGTCGGGCTTGACTCATAGCATTGGCTCAGTTTATGTATGTGTGCGTCTATGACGGTATTTCTCGATAACGTCAGAATTTGACACGTATGCCGGTGGCAACTTCAGCGATACTTCGAGAAGACGACGGTGACAGGCTGTAAAGCTGCGCGTGCTTTGCGGCACCACCTGCTCGTTGGTAAATTGCAGCGAGAAAAAGATCGGTGCGCTTACTCAATGAATAGATAGCGCCCAAGTTGATCTGGTTATAGTGAATTGCCTGTCCCGTTGAATACGATCCGAACGTATAGTCATAGCCGACCCCGACGAGCAATGTGCGTGTCAGATGCCTGTATGCCATGAATTCAACATTTTGCAGTCGCAGGCCGGTTGAATTTTGATAATTAAAAAGTACATTGGAATAGCTGAGGCCTGTCGTCGCCCAGCCAAAATCGTAGGTTACTGCGGCGGCGACGTTTCGTTGGCTGTCGACGCTTGAACCGCTGAGGCTTTGGGTAAATGGTGAAGTGAAGCCGTAAGTATCACCGACAGCGCCGCCAGTATTGGAAGATGCGGGGTGCAGGAGTTGTACCATTGCCACCCCTGCTGTCAGGGATCCTCTGACATAATTTGCACCGAGACTATAGCCGCTGTTGTCGGAAAAGGCGGTGGAGTTGGAGAATGCATACTGCCCGGCGAAGGTGAATCCGTCATAGTCTCTCGATGCATATCTGATGCTGTTGTCGAGTCTTGTGGTATTAAAAATATTGTCGAGATCACCTATGTGTGTTGCAATAGCCGTTGCGAATTGCGTGGACGCTTCAGACCACCACAACTGCTGAGACATCTCATCGTATTGCCGGCCGAGTGTGATCTTTCCAAATTTATCGTTGGACAATCCAACCCACGCTTGACGTCCGAACAGTTTTCCACTGCTTAATGCACCTGTGGTGACAGAAAATCCATTTTCTAGAAGGAAGATAGCGGAGTTACCGCCACCCAAGTCTTCTTTTCCTCGAATGCCAAAGCGAGAATTTTGCAGCAGTCCATTGTACATACCGACTACCGATTTTCCGCCCTGGTTGGTTATATAGCCTATTCCCTCTGCAACGATTCCGTACAGTGTGACGCTGCTTTGTGCGTGAACCGGAGCGCATACAAAGGCGAAGATAGATGCCGGGAAGAAGACGCGCCAGAAAATCCCCGTCACACTTTTAGAAGACATTGTAGTTGCTGTTGTTTTTGACATATTTTCAAGCTCGAATTTTAAAATTGTCAACCTACCCATCATTCCGATGGACTGTTGGATGTTGATGCGTTGATCGCCTAAACGTGCGCGCATATCGATGACGAAGACAGATGCCATGTATCGGTCCGCACATCACTTTGATATGGATAACTAATCACAGAGCGGAGAAAGAAGTTGTATCGAAATTTATTTCAGCCTACGATCGCCAGCATGGTGCATGATCTTTAAAAACCTAGATGATCTATAATTGCACAGACGTCTGTCGAATTCGAAACAACTTATTTAGAAAAGCTACCTCGTAGGTGGAATATGAGAGAAAGAATGCTGGCGAGCAAGCCAAAAAACGCGTCTAGGAAGACCGCCCTGAGTATTGAGGAGTCGACGCATAACGGGGCACCGTCGTCTGATGTAGACAACGACCGGACTGACGGTGCGATTTTCGACGATCTTTACTGGCGACCAGGATTCATGATCCGCCGGGCACATCAGGTAGCGTCCGAAATCTTCATCAACACGTGCAAGGAGATGGACGTCACGCCGAGTCAGAATGCGGTAATGTTCGTGTTAAATCAGCTTGGCAGTGCGGATCAGGCAAGCATTTCAAAGTACACGTCGCTTGACCGGTCCACTACGGCGCTCATAGTAAAAATCCTAAGCGAACGAGGGTTCATTGAGAAACGAAGGGACGGCGACGATCGAAGGAAAGCGCTAATTACACTCACGACCAAGGGCCTGGCCGCCTTCACACGCTCGGACGAGCTAGCCAGATCATCGGCGACGCACCTATTGGCCCCGTTGGATAGCACTGAGCGAAAGGCTTTGATCTCTCTGCTAGGAAAACTCATCAATCATTTTGATCCGCCTGGGTGCTAGTAGCATCTTGGGGGTCTCACCTCAGGAAAGATGTCACGGCCGCGCGAGCGCTGCTCAAGATTGAACCAAAGACGGAAGTCTATGGGCCCAACCCAGCTTTTTCCTCGTCGATTAGGCTGCAAGTGCATCAAGTTGGGCCGCGCGTTCGTGAGTGCAATGAAGCGTTGTCACGCTGGTAGCTTCTTTCCAGCCTCATAGTTGCAAGCGTATGTGTCCTCCCGCCTTGAGTCCGCATATAAAAGGAGTCTCCTCGAGCTCGGAGAAAAAGTCCTCTGTCTCAACCGTGAAACACCTTCTCCAGTGCCGGATCGAAGCGGGTGTCGAAGGCGTTCCGCACATCGACGCGATGTGGCAGAACTCCGAGTTCCGCAAAGTCATTAGCCTCACGCTGCATGTCTTCGACAAGCGTTGAGTCGATCGGTGTGTACTTTCCGCCGGTTCGTCCTGCCGAGAGCAACGCTGCATTCTTCGGCATATGTGAGCTGCTTATCACTTCCTGAGCCCACTGCGCCGGGTGAGTGCGAATCCAGTCAGCTGCCCGCTGACTGCGGGTCAGATAATCTAGGATCATTGCCCTTTTGTTCGGGTCTGCAATGCTGTTGGCGTTTGCGTACTGGAATCCATAACCTGACGGTTTTGGAACCGAGAGAATGCTGGCCCCAAACTGCGTTTGCGCAATAGCAGCGTTGGGGTCCCATATGCCCCAGGCGTCAACCTTACCTGTCGTGAAGGCAGCCATTGCGTCGCCAGGCGCGAGATAAATAGGTTGTATGTCACTCCAGCGGAGACCGGCCTCTCTAAGAATCCGGATCAGGCTGCCTTGGAAACCGGCACCGTGATAGACAGCAACGCGTTTTCCCTTGAGTTCCGTTACGCTGTGAATGGATGAGCCCGCTGGCACGAGTAGAGCGGCGAAGAGTGCTTGAGCACGTGCCTGTACGGCAACCATCCGGCCGGGTGAGGTTGCTAAAGAGAGCAACGGAGTGTCGCCACCCAGAACGATATCAAGATGTCCATTAGCGAGTGCTTCCATCGCAGGCGGAGATGCTTCGAAGTTTGCCCACTTCAGGCTGTACGGGAGGTCACGTTCGAAGCCGGAGACTCGCATCTGCACGTCCGGCCCCAACACACTGCCGACGCCAACATTCAATACCGAATTCGGCTTAATAGTGTCGGAGGGTGCGGCTTCCGTTTTTCGCGATGCGAGCAACGCAGTTGCAATCCCTGTTGCTGCGCCAGCTGTTTGAATCAAGAACCTTCGGCGTTTCCCTTCCATGACATCACTCCAGACAACTGCGAAAAAATGCTCAGACGTATGCTTAATTTCGCTGGAATTCTAGAGCCAGTGTAGTCCGTCGGCTAGTGTCGAATTTTCATATGCTTTCATGCAAACATGCTAAGAGTGACTGAAGGCGCCTCAGTGAGACATATACGCCCGGGCCTCGCATCGGCGCCGGAGACGTAATCTTTTCGAGGAGACTGTTCTTGAATGAGTCTGTATCCGGACCGATGGGCTGCCATAGACGGTGATTGGCGAAAATGCGAGTTCTTTATCTCAGCAGCCAGCCGGAGCGGCGCAATGGGGGTGCGGACCAAATCTTGGACTACTTTGGAGGGTAGTCCATGTATCCATACGACGACCGCATTCGGGCGGTTAACCTGTACCTGAAATTCGGAAAGCGCATCTAGGCGACAATCCGCCAGTTGGGTTCTGGATGCGCTCAATAGCTATCGTGAGCGGCTGCCAACTGTGCGAATGGTCGTTCGGGCCGTCACATCGGCTCCTAAAGGCCCTGACGTGTATTTCGCTGATTTAAGTCGGCCTGTTCATGCGCGCTATCGTCCACTATCTTCAGCGGCACCTGTCCAACGCCGATGGCGCGCTCAATCAGCAGATTGTCGCCATGCTCAGCGAGGAGCGCCTGAAGTTTGCCGAAGTCACCACACCAGATAGTTTCGACATCCTTGTCGCGAGTCGCATCGCGGTTCGCAGTTAGTGCAACTGCGCGGACCTGTAGCCGGCTTGCTTGCGCCTGTCCACCGACTTCGACTCCGTAGCCCGGCAGCGAGGGCTTCTTGACGACAATGCGCCCCTCGTTGGCCCACGCGGTTGACATGCCTTCGTGGACTTCGTAGCCCAGCCGCGACAGGCCTTGAAGAATGGCGGCCCGACGCGCGTGGGCGGCTTCGCGTTGTTGTTCAGCGATGATGGCATTCTTGCAGTCTTCTAGAAGCGCTGAGGCCGCTTCGATAGACTCGAGGTCGTCACAGCGCTGGACTCTCGCGAGGATCGCCTTGGCTTCATCGCTATCGTGCGTGCGGAGCTCCGCAGCCAGTTCTTGAATTTCCTCAAGCACCGTGAGGCGTTTTCGTGAGCGCGAGACTGCATCGGAGAGGTCCAGAATCAAGCTATCCAGCAGGAGATTGCGTCGGGCCTCGACGGGTTCGCCCTCGATGACGCCCAGACGTGACGTGAATGCTGTAGTTTCCTCGGCCGCGATGAATACGTGAGCTTCCGCGATCTGCCTGTCGACCCGAGCCAGCTGAGGCGGGACGACTGTCTGCGCGGCTTTCCAGCTCTCAACGCTTTGTACCTTTTGGTCGCCTTGCAAGCGGCTTGCGAGTTGCCGCTGTGCTTCGCTTACTTCACGAGATCCTTCGGTTGGGATGAGGGCAAATGCGCGCGCGAGGAGGGCGTCTGCATTGGCAAACTCGCCGCCGTTTGCGATTTGCTTCAGTTGCGACTCCAGGTCTGCTGGGACGTCCACATTTTTTGCCTTCAGCGAGTGAAGGAGCGTACTCGCACTGGCCCGACCTTGCCGTCGACGCTTCTGAGCTTGCTCAGCCTTGTCGACCGCGAGCATTCGCCGACGCTCAATGTCGGCGTGAAGGAACCCGATTTCCTCAGGTACACGCTTTTGCAGGTCGAGAAAGGCTTCGGTAGCAATGAGTGCCGCGAGCGCTTTCCGACGCGCATGCGTCGCATCGATTTCCGATTGCGTAAGCTCTCCGATGCGCTTGCCGACTGTGGTCCACGCCGAAATCGCTTGATCAAGGCGTTGCAGATGGCCTTCGCATATCGCGAGAATTTCCTCGCGAGTCACGATTCGCACGACTTTCGGGCCGCTCATGCTGTGACCTCCATGGCCAGCGCAGATTCCACGGCCTCCTTGAGGCGGGCTCGCTCGCCTTTCGGGTCGTGATACCAGGATTGCGACGACACGCGGTGAAGCGTGGGAATTGCGCGGCTCAGAACCGATGGGCGCCAGATTTCCCGTGCCCGGGCATGGCGCAGTAGTGGGTGGCGTGGCGCATCGCATTCGATGCCGATTGCGTACAGCCCGGTTTCCGGATTCGCAATGGCAAAGTCCAGTCCGAAGGCGTCACCTTCCTGCGCAGGCACAGGGGAGAGGCCAAGACTTCGGAGAAACGCCAGCACATCGCCTGCGAACCCGTCGGGTGCGCCGTCCTGCTGGATTTTGGTGTGCGCCCGCTCGCTCGTCATGCGTCCGAGGAGCGCACGCCCGGTCTGCAGTTCGCCATTCGACATGGCGCGCGCATATTCCATATAGCCTTGCAGATAGTCACGCGGGATGGCCGGCTTACGCTGGGTGTTCAGCATGTCGGAGATGTCGCGAATCGGCATTGAAGTCACGAGGACCACCTTCTTGCGTGCCCGAGTCACGGCCACGTTCAGACGGCGCTCGCCGCCTTTCTGCCCCAGTACGCCAAAGGCTCGACGGAAAGCGCCTTGTCCATTCCGGCCGAACGTCGTCGAGAAGACAATGACATCGCGCTCGTCACCTTGAACGTTCTCGACGTTTTTAACGAAGACGGACATGTCCTCGCCGCTATCGACACGGTCGCTTTCCTCGCGGTAGGCGGTGCGGAACTCCTCATCGGTCTCGGCGCGCAGTTCAAGACGCTCCTCGATGAGGTCGGCCTGTTTGCGGTTGAATGTCACTACGCCGATGGACGGGCGCTCTTCAAACGGCTGTTGCCAGACTTCGGCAAGGTAATCGACCACGCGATCTGCTTCGTCTGAGTTCGTTTGCTGCTCATAAAGCCCATTGACCTGAATGAGTTCAATCGGCTTGACCTCGCGGACGGTCGCATCCGGGTGGCGGACAGGCACGCTGAGATTGTTCTCGTAGAAGGCGGAATTCGAGTAGCCGATAAGCTCGCGATAAGCAGAGCGATAGTGGATCTGTAGCGTCGAGGCCGGCAACGCCGTGCGCGCCAGTTGTAGAAGGTCAGGGCAGTCCTTGATCTCGCGGCGATTCCACGTGTCCTCAAAGAGTTCGCGCTCTTCTTCGGTTGCGTCCTCGTCGGGCTGATCGCCGTCGTAGACATCTGCCTCATCGCTGTCCGTTCTTCCGGAGAAAAACGCCGTGGGAGGCATCTGCTTTTCGTCGCCGCTGACAACGGAAAGAGTGCCCCGGAACAGCGTCGGGATTGCGTATTCGACGGGCATCTGCGATGCCTCGTCGTAGACGACGGAGTCGAACAGGTTGGATTTTAGCGGCAGCACGCGGCTCGCGACATCGGGATTCATTAGCCACACCGGGCGTAAAGCCATCAGACCGAGCCCGGCGCCCATCTCGATGAATTCCCGCAAGCGCCTTGAGCGCCGGCCAGTCAGGCGCGTCACGTCGTCCCAGTCTCTCTGCGCTCCGAGCCGGTTGCGTTCAATGCCGTTGCGAAGGACTTCGCGATTGAGCCGGCGCATTCCTTCGTCGGCGGCTGCAAGCGCACCAATCTTCGCCGATGTTTCCGTCTGATCGAGCAACAGTTCCGGCGTTTCCTGCTCCATTCGTCGCTTCCAGCCGAGGCGCGCTTCACGGTTGATCATCCGGCGAACTTCCCAGTCGAGATCCTCAGGCGGAACACGAGCGAGCGTCGCCTCATGAGTACGCATCACGGCAAAGACATCGAGTGCTTCAGGCGTGACGTGCTTCGAGCGTGTCCTGAACTGCTGGTAGGCAGCCAGCGTCGGCAACGCATCGTGGATGCGATTGAGCGGTGCCTGGTAGCTGATGTTCTCCGCGATGGCGCGGCGGCAGGCATCGGCGAGTTCGCCAGAAATCCACTCATCAAGTAGCTGGAGTGCTCGCAGACTGTGCTGACGCGCATTGTGGCGCACGAACGCCGTTTCAAAGCCGTCGAGCAGTTGCTCGACCGGTGCGCGGTCGCCAGTGAGCACCGCCGAGTCGAACTCATCACCGCGCGGTGCGATAGCGAGGTGCTGCGCCAGCTCCCGAACCTCTTCGAGCTGGCGAAGGCGTATTAAACATTCATCGGCCAGGGTGGGGCCGCACGTCGGATCAACCGTCTTTAGGTTCAGGGCGCGGCTGATGGTGTCCAGCGCAAGGCGTTGCGGTCGCCAGTTGAGTTCAAGGCGAGCTGCAGCTAGCAGCTTGACCAGTGTTTCGTCAGTGGCCGGTGCGCCGCAACCAGCCGCGAACTTCATCAGCTTGCCGCGACGAATATAGGTGGCAGCGTTCAGACGACTGAAAAAGGTCGGTGCTTTCGTGGCCAGTGTGGCGCGCGACTCGATTTCACGCAGTTCGGCTTCCTGCACACGGGCGAGAGCCGGCGAAAGCTGGCTATCGAAGGCTGTCCCGTCAACTGCCAGAAGCGCGCGATGCAGCTCTTTCAGGCCGGTGTAATGACGATGACCCTCCGCGTTAGCATCGTCCGCCGGACGGAAAAGCGGCAGCCATTTAGCCAGGCGTTTGCGTTGTGTCTCGTCGAGGGCGACGAGGCGACTGGCATTCGCATCGAGCCACGCGCGATACGGCGCGGGGTCATCGACGTCAAAACGAGCCGGATGCGCTGCTAGCGTTTCGATGCGCAGGCGCTCCGCTTCACAGAACGCGGCGAAGATAGCGGTGAATTCTTCGATTGTCGCCCGATCGGTCGCGAACGACTTCAGTTGCGCAAATGCGCTGCCCTCGAATTTTGCAGGGAGCCAGTAGCGGGCGAGCGGCGCACATTGCTCTTCAAGCGTGGTGAGCGCTGAGATGTCGAGTGCGGAGAGCTTTGTGCGCAACTGAGGCACGCTGGCAGGCGGTTCGCCGGCCTCTAGCTTGATCAGTTCGCCCAGAAGCGCGCGATAGCTCAGCCCTGTCGATTCGTCAACCCGATGGATGGCCTCGTGCTGGCGGTCCAGTTCGCCCTCCAGCGTCTCAATCCGGGCCGCCATGCGCTCGCGTTGACGTACCCAGCCGTTGTCGAAATTCGAGCCACGGAAAATTGCGTCGAGTTGCTCGCGCACCGCGCGGATCGTCGGTTCGCGGTCCTTGTTGACGTCGTTGACCATGACGATACGGTCGCCCAGTCCTTCGGCGACAAGACGCTTATGCACGACTTCCAGCGCCGCATGCTTCTGGCAGACGATCAGCAGGCTTTTTCCCCGCCCGATCGCATCCGAGACCATGTTGACAATGGTCTGTGACTTGCCGGTTCCCGGCGGCCCTTCGACCAACAGGCCGGGTCCTTGTCGTGCCTGCAAAACAGCGGATTCCTGAGAGGGGTCGCTCGCGACGGTCAGGAAGCGTTCGAGTTCCGTGCCTGCCACTTCGGATTGCTCGTAGGCCGATTTGTCTTTCAGGCGGAGCATAGACTCAAGCGCGGTCCCCGATGGCGACAACACCTTTAGCTGGCGCAAATCCTCGCCAATCGCCTGGCCAATGAACGTGACGTGGAACAGCACACCCGAGCAGGCGAGACGCATCTCACCCACAGGTACCTCCACACCCGGCGAAGGCAGGGAGCTGACCTGCCGACGCTCCACGTTGGCGAGCATGCCGAAAGCGTCCATGACATCAGCGGCCTTGAGCGCGGAGCGGCCCAGTACATCATCTGCTACTGCGCGCCAGGCCTTGATTGCGTCGCGCCCCAGCAGTCCTTCGAGGGCAGGGTTCAGGCGGACTTCTTCCCGCTCGCCGTCGAAGGCGAGCGCTACCTGACCGCGCGTCCCAAGCTCCATTAGCAGTTTGACAGGCCACAGCAACACCGGTGTAATGCGCGGTTTTGTGTTGCTACGGGTGTCCTTGTAGACGAGAAACGGGAAGCCGAGATAGAGGCCATCGATACCCGTGTCTCGTTTGTAGAGCGACGTCTGGCGGTAAAGCGCGTTGAGCCGGCCTTCGAGTGTGACGTTGGCGCCGAAGATTGCCGGGTCGATGGACACCGCTTGCACGTTGCGCTGTACCAGGTGTTCGACGAGCGCCGTGCTCGAATGGCGTTCGCCATGTAGCTCATGGACGTCAACGCGACCGGTAGTCTTGCCGATCGTCATGCGCACAAGCGGGCCGCGCATGACGGCCGTTGCCACCTTCTTCTCGAAGAAGTCGAGAATCTGGGAAACATACTGCTGTTTCTGAGGCTCAAGCCATTGCTCTGCCGGCACCGACAGCAGGACGATGGCCTCGTGCAGTGCCAATCGGCGCTCTAGCCGGAACTGCTCGGCCCAGTCGTCGATGGTCTGATTGCCTGTGCGTGAGAAGCCTTCGATGCGCTCGTCGATTTTGCGGAAGAGCTCGATACGCGACAGGGCCAACTCGGCTCGCGCTGCTTCGCGATCAAAGGCAAGAATCTGTTCACTCTGCGCGAGATTCGACGCCTGGTCGAGAATCTCTTCGACCGAACGGAACTGGCTGATGGCGGCGCTCAAAAGAACGATGAGGTCTTCTTCGCTGATAACACGCCGTTCTGCCAGCGAAAGCAGTCCCGGGTGAGTCGAGTCCGGGAAGAGCAGGCGCTTTTCCTCCCACTGTGCTGCAAGGCGTGCGCGGGACGTCGATAGCATGCTGACACGGGCTGTGTCTTCGTCGAGCTCGATGCTGTGATTGTGGGCGCGCTGCCGGACTTCCTCTGCACGCGCACGCAGACGGGACAGCCACGTTTCCGTCTCCAGCCGGTCGAGGAAGGTCGGTACCGAGCCGGTAATCAGGTCGTAGCCTTCGAGCGGGTTCTGCAACAACCAACCCGGCGTGACGATTTCGCCCCGGATGATCAGCGGCATCTCGGGATTGAGCAGCTTCAGCGCAATCATGAGGCGGCAGTCTTCGTCCGATTCTTCCAGTCGTGCCGCTTGGCGGAGCCCAGCGAGCGCTTTGACAGTAACACCGGCCTGTTCGGCCCATGTGACGAGTGCACCACGGCTCAGATGCTCTCGGGCTTCTTCCCAATTCTCCCGTTCGGCGGCGGCGAGCGCGAAGACAGTCGGCTTATGGTATTGCTTCGCGCCGAGGGCAATGCTCGCACCTTCGGGCGTGTCGGATTCCGACGTCGCCGCTGCAGGGGCATCAACCTGTTCTCCGTTGAGCCACGCTTTGACTTGCGCCCATTGCCAGCGCTGGTGACGATCGCGCGCCAACAGGCCACGTAGCAGGAGATGCAGTGACGGGTCGATGTCGTCCGGCAGGCTGACGCCGTTGGACAGGACATGAATCAGAAACGCGTGCGGGTTGATGCCTTCGAAGCAGCGACCTTCAGTCAACTGCTCGAGCAGAATCATGCCGAGACTCCACCAATCGGAAGCAGCTGCAACGCCTCCAGCGATGGCTTCCGGAGCCATGTATCGCGTTGTCTCCAGCGGCGAGACGATGTCGAGGTCAAACTCGGAAAGACGGGCGGAGCCGAAGCCGCTGATCACAAGGTCGAGTGGTTCGCGGCTGCGAACGAGCAGGGTGCCGGGCCGCAGGTCGCGATGGCGCAGGCCGGCCTCCGAAAACGAGTGCAGAGCCTGCCCAAGTTCGTCGACCACATGGCGAATTGTCGCCAGGTCGCGCACGGCGATGCCAACGTCGGCAAGTGTTCCGCCACTGAGTTCTTCGGCGACTTCGTACGCGCGTCCATCCCAGCGGCCCGTGGCAATGATTTCCGGCACGTGCTCGCGGGGCAGGCGTTTGACCACGTCGTAGACAGATGGGTCGGGCTCCGCGCCTTGGCGGTAGAGCGTCAGGACCGCCTGGCGATTGGTATCGCAATGTTGGGCGATGTAACGTTCGCGAACGCCGTCCGTGCTGGAAATCTGACGCATCAAACGCCAGCCTTCGATTTGCGTCTCAGTGGCTGGCGGTGTCGGCTCCACGGTATGCGGGGTCGAAGTACCTTCCGATACCTCGGCCTCACTGCCCGTCGACTGGGCCGCCGGATCTGCGCCGCACTCCAGACACATCAGATCCCCGTCGTTCATCGGGTGGCCGTTTGTGCACAGGACCTGACTATGTGGCGGCTGCGCGTGCCCGGCTGCCGCTTCGTTCATGCTGGTAGCCGACTCGGCGGTCAAGACTTCCTGCGGTCTCCAGCCGCTTTGGCGAAAGGGCAGGCTGGACAAGTCCCAGTCGCACTTGGCATCGGCGAAGGTGCCTTCGCAATAGAGCTCCTGAGGGGGCCGCTCGGTCTTGCACTTCGGGCAAAAACGCATCATTGCTGACATTTCCTGTCTTATCTGATTTTCGCCTTGTCGGCGCTGATCTGGACGTCGTGGCCCTGATCAATCAATAGGTCTCTCAAACGCTGAAAGTCATTCCGGTTCGGTATCCCTGCGAACCAGACACTTCCGTCCCCGTCAAACATGACGTCCATTGACTTGTCGCTTTCAACAAGCCGCCGCTCGTAGACGCCAAATCGAGCTCGTCCAACGTCTGTCAGGAGGTGAAGGCGCTGGTTGTCACTTCCGCGCAGTGGCCGCGTGTGCGGTGTCTGTATCTCAAACGGATCGGTGATAAGTGCATCGACTAATCCCTCAATTCCAGCAAGCGTGTCCGTTAGCGCTTCGAACGGGTGCCCGCTATATACGAGAACGTCGCCCCGCCATCGACTTTTCAGTGCCGAAAGCAGGGCAGATAGCGCATCCGGTTGCTCGAACGGCTCGCCGCCGGAAATGGTGACGCCCTCGGCGTGGGGCAGCCAGCTCTCAAGCTGCTCCATTACCGCCTGGACGGTAGTCTCGCCGCCTGAGCTCGACCAGGTGTCCGCAGAGATACAGCCCGGGCAGCGAATACTGCAACCCTGGAACCAGATCCCGATGCGCTTCCCTGGCCCAAGGGTCGTGACAGGGAAATGCAGTCGAGAAAGCCGGATGTCCATGAATTACAGCTTTTCCAGATGGAATGCGCCGGTATCAATACCGGTGATAGCGAAGCGGTCGCCCGGCTTCGCATCGTGGTCGAAAAGACCGCGCGCCAACGGATTGATGAGTCGAGATTCAATCTGGTTTCGGATTCCGCGCCCGCCGTTGGACAAATCGGCTAGGCATTGCCGTCGCAGGGCGTCCAGCGATTCGCTTACCATTTCGACCGCCGCCTCCTGGTTGTGAATGTCGTCGAGGACGGCGCATACCATCTGCTCGAAGATTTCGTGCGCAATGTCTTCGCGGATGAAATCGAAGACGATGACGTTCTCGCCGATGCGGTTCAGTATTTCGGGGCGGTTCAGCACGAGTTTGAAGTGCCGCTGGATTTCACCGAGCACCTTCTCCTGAACCTCATCGAAGTCCTCGCCGGGCAGCACGTTCGGCACCCGCGCGCCGAACTCATCCTGACGATAGATGCCAAGGTTGGACGTAAAGATGATCAGCGCTTCGGAGAAATAAACGCGATCGCCGCGCCCTGATGTCAGCACGCCGTCGTCCAGAATCTGGAGGAATTTGTCGAGAATGCGTGGATGCGCTTTCTCGATTTCGTCGAACAGCACGACACTGAAGGGCCGCTCGCGGATGGCGTTGGTGAGTTCGCCGCCGACGTCGTAGCCGACGTAACCCGGCGGCGCGCCGATGAGGCGTTGGTCAGCGTGTTCGGCGCTGAATTCCGACATATCAAAGCGGATGTACGCGCTTTCGTCACCAAACAGCACGCTCGTAATCGTTTTTGCCAGTTCGGTTTTGCCGACGCCAGTGGGGCCCGCGAGGAAGGCAACTCCGCGCGGGCGGTTGCCCTTGCGCTGCGAGCCCACTCCGGTCATTGCGCGCTTGACGAGATCCAGCATGTGCGTGACGGCATGCGACTGGCCTTTGACGCGCTGGCGGACAGTTGCCTCCGCGTTGCGAATCTTGTCGCGGTCAATCTGCCGCCAGGGGTCTTCCGTTACGCCGACCTTATATCGCCGGACCGCGTCGGCGATTTTGTCCACGGTGACACCTTCGACGCGTGCGAGTGTCGCAATGGCGTTCATATCCGCGAGGAGAAGGCCCTCGCAGCCATCTACGAAAGCCTTGTTGGCTTCCGAGAGCGTCTCGGGTGACGCTTGCGGCGCAGCCGGGACTCCGCGCAAGAGCGCAGAAGACAGGGCGCTTCTAGCGATGCTGTCGGGTTTCGAAACCGGGATGTGACGGATGCGCGGATTATCGATGAGCATCCAGTCGGGGAGGTCTCCCTCCTTGTCGACCACCCAAACAACTGTGTTGAAAAACGGTCGCCGGTGCTGGCCAGCAGGGCGGGGGGCGATGGTGTGCGCGTGCACAAGGGCGCGCGTGAAAAGGTTGTGCTCGGCGGCAGTCAGCGATTCTGTTCGAACAGCCAGTCGCGAGGCGAAATCCACCACAAGCGCGACAGGTTCGCCGGATAGTGTGGCGATCCGCTCCAGACAAGCCGTCAATGCATCCAAGCCACCGGGCGCGGCGCCTTCGACAGCCGTGAGACCTAGGCGCCGCAGGGTGTCTTCTGCTGACTCGGTGGGCGGGACATGGCTGTCAGGGACGGTAAAGCCAGCTACAGGGTTCCATACAACCACCTGCTGATAGCCCTCCGAGCGCAGGTTTAGGCTCAACATACTCACAAGCGGCTGCGCTGTCACCACGTCCGGTGCGATTTCGCACGCTTGCAAGTCGCGAACGTTCCCGGAGAGAACAAACTGACTTTTTAAAGGGAGAAATCGCAATAAATCCCGTAACCAGCGGGGTTTTACATAAACGGACATGGCTGCGGAAGTCGCTTGATCAGAAAGCAAGACGCTACCATAAGCGGCACTCGTAGATATGCGTTTTGAATGAGATTGCTGATTTCCATTGGAGTAAATCAGCACGAAGACTCAATCAAAGTTCGAGCCGGCTCTAAATTATCCCTGCGGGTGATTCATTCGCCGGGAGTTGAATATTCGATGACGAATCGCTCTGGCTGTTCGAGCGCTGACATCGTGTGTTCGTGCCGGAGAGTAAAGTTATCACGGGTGATAGTAGGCCGGGCGTTCGGTTCGGGCGCTTTCCAACGGAAACTGCCGGTCGTTGCAAGCAAATGTTCGAGTGCACCACAGGTGCCGACTGAACCGTGCGGATTTGAAGTGCAAGTGTTGTGGCCGCGTTCGCGAATGAGACGCTGCCTAAATTGAGTCCTATATTTCATGCCAACGCAGCAGCCACGGAGTAGCATCAGGCGGTTGTCGAAATATTAGTCGATAAACGAGACATCGCGTCCTCAAAATCAGTGCAATAACTGCATCTATACGTAGTCTCCACGAGGTAGGTTGACGGCGCACGCCTTTGACAGGTACACGGTGTCGAGTGCATCAGAAAAGCGTGCATAGAGCCCTTACCGAACACTCAGCTAACTGGGGGATTGCGGTAGTCGCAAGCGAACAAATGGCGTTGGCGATAACAGCCAACTTGTAAAAACGGTGACTAACGTCTCAACAGGCGTCAAGAATCATTGCGCCACGGTGCGGACTGTGGTCCATTTGTTCTGCCAGCCGCGCCGGAATGTGACCCAAATGCATATGGACGAAAGAAGCCGCCTAGCGGCGGCTAAAGATTTACGCGTTTTCTGCGCGGACCAGCCATTTCCAATGCTCGTTGCGATTTTTGCCATTCGTGGCGCAATTCGAGCATGGCGGCAGCACACCGCACTCGCGGTTGATTACATCTTCATAGCCGCAGCTTTGGCATCGGTAAATACCCGGACCGCCCGGGGCTTCGCCAGGTTTTCGCAATTTATTGTATCTCTCAGGTTTGTCGCTTTCTTTGACGTTTTTTTTATCAGCGTAGAAGGCCATAGCGATCCCTTTCAATCATAGCGGGTGGATAAAAAATCAGAAGGCCCAGCGCCCACTAAATAATGTCTGTTTTTGGCAAATCAAGGTTGCGCGATAGAATTTCAATGTAACGACGACACACGAGGCGATGATTTTAGAGATGTTCAAATCACCACTGTCCATTCCCCTTGTATCTACCGCTATCTTAATAGTGCACAAATTTGCACCTGCAGATATTTGTCGCAGGGGTAGCGGTGGTTCCTGCTGAGGGAGCGGCGTTGCCGCCGTCGCCGGTGGCGCCTTTCGCACGCCGGCGCGGCAAGCCGCCCCGGGTGGCAAGCCAGCGCTCACGCGCCACACCACCTCTACACCGCATAAACACTGCACTAATCGATCACACCCGAATCCCGGCCTTTCCTTGCAGGTAGCTTGAGGGCGTGATGGCGACCCCGTACCGGTACGCGGATCACCGTGCCGGCACGCGGCAGGCGTTCAGTCAACTTCTGTCCGCGCTAGACGATGACGCCCGCTGAGCCAGCCTGAATACTCCAGCCCCGTCGCGCTGCGTGTTTCACCGCATTGATGGTCGACGTATAGACTACGCTGCGGGGGCAACTTCGGTTTGGAGCGGTGAGCATAGGTCCGAAGGTGCGGCAGGGGCACGGAGTATTGGAGGCCGTGAACGGCGAGCCTTTACGGGATGCCGTCGCAAGCGCCGGAAGGTCAAGCGGCGAGCGGCGCCGATATTCGTTTTGTTGTAGATCGGCGTCAAGAATGACAAAGAGATGCCGTTATCGAATGGCAAGTCGCGCTTTTCCAATTGCGGACTGATGCTCGATAGAGACGTCAGAACGCTCGCCGTTGACACAGCTGATATTGGCGATTTCAGCGACTTCATCGAACCTCCGGATTGCCTGGACGTAGTCGATAGCATGCGCCACAAACAGATTGGCGCCAAATACCTCGTGCAGGCGAACCTGCCGCCGGCTGATATCTGTCTCAAGACGGTTCATCGCGGGTTGAAATATCGCGTCGATATATCGGCGATAGTCTTCACATGCCTGCAGGAGTTCAAGGCTGAGCGAATCCATTTCTTTTGTTCCGAGTCCTCGTTGCAGCTTCGTAGATTGACAATTGCGAGGCAAGGAGGGTGGCGCCCCATTCGTGCCGTGCGAACGCGAGCAGCTACCTTACCCGCCATCACCATTACCTTCGATGGATGTAGATGAACTGGAATCGCGTGCTTCGCGAGTTCGACCTCGGAAATGGTTTTCGCGACTGAAGGGACTGTCGCTGACGCACCCGGCGCTTTTCCGTAGTGGGGTTGAGGCGACTTTCAGAAATTGATGCGCGTCAGAGGGGGTTTCCGTTCCCCCTATCGGGGTCTTATCATCGCAGGGGCATCACGGGAGATTCGCCAGATGTGCGCAGAGGACTGTTCGTCTTATGAAATGGAGCAGCGTGCCACGCTCGCGGCGATTCTTGCCATAGGCCAAGCCGACATTAAAGCCGGCCGCAGACGAGAAGTTGAATCGCTTTTCGCCGAGCTAGACCTCGAAGACGAGTCAGGGTCGCCCGTTGAACGGCGGCATGATTGAACACAGGCCCTTCGATCCTTGTTGCGCATACGAAGGAGCCGGCTTCCATAGAGCTTGGAAGCGTCGCCGTTTGAGTTTTGGATCGGCCAACGCGTGGCTATCCCGGATTCGAACATTCGTAGTATGGGAAAATCCAACGTCAATAAGAATCGGCGTCGTCACCGAGATCGACACCTTTCAGGACGCCCAAGAGCAGGCGATTTCTTTCTGCCGTGAGCAGATAGTAATAGGCACGATGAGAATTTTCCCACGTCTGCTTGTCCAAGGCGTTGTTACGAACCGTCATTATTGGCCGCTGTAATTCAATCGTTTCATAGATGAGGTCAATATGTCGTTTCCAAGAGCCGTCGGGAAGTGGTTCATATGTGCGCGGTTCGGGAATGCCTTCCCAGGGGTTTTCGCCATTTGCGATTTTTCGGTTGTGTTCCTCCGCCCACGCTTCAGCGGTGTGCAGGAAACTTGTGGTGATATCAGTGTCGTGGCTCATAAAATAAGTGAGTGCTGTTACGGAGTCTGAAGTGAATGTTTTTCGTATTTCTTAGCAACTTGATTGCATGATTCTGGAGACGCTCGACGCGTTGCCGCACAGAATTGACTCGATCCGCAAATAATCACTGCTCTAGTTGGGCTACTGGGGCCCACGACGCTGCGGCTCGCTTGCGGAGCTTCAGCGAAGCAAAGGCAGAGCCGTTCATTGGATTCGTCGCATCGTTCGAAGCAGGACCCGATCGGCGACAACAGTGCGAGCGGGTTCATCACGATGTTCCGGCAAGTCACCGCAGGTTCGCCGCCTGAATCAACCCATCCCACCGCCCGAGGTACGCAAATCCGGGAAAAAATTCCAGTTATACCGCAAACTACATGGCTCGCCATCCATGATTGCGTTCCATGCAACTACCCGATCTCAACCTTCTCATCGCACTCGACGCACTTCTTGAAGAGGGCTCCGTGGTCGGCGCCGCAAGACGGATGCATCTGAGTGCGCCCGCCATGAGTCGCACATTGGCGCGAATTCGCGACGCGCTGGGTGACCCGGTGTTCGTCAAGATCGGCCGGCGTCTGGTGCCGACCCCGCGAGCCCTTGCGCTTAGGGAGCAGGTGCGGGACTCCGTGCAGAACGCAGTGCGTCTGTTGCGGCCCGAGCGGGACATCGACCTGGCGACCCTTGAGCGCCATTTCGTCCTGCACGCGAACGACACGTTTTCAGGGTCGTTTGGCAGTGCGTTGCTCGATCGGGTCCGGCAGGACGCGCCCCGCTCAGTGTTGCGCTTTCAGCCCGAAAGCGACACGGAGCCCCACGTCGTGCTGGACGGAGAAAGCGACCTCTACATCAGTGCGATGCGTCCCCTGGGACCTGATATCCGTGTGCAACAGCTGTTCACCACGACCTTCGTCGGCCTCGCGAGGGAAGATCATCCGATCTTCGGCGACGAGATAACGCCTGAGCGCTTCGCGTCTTACGATCACATCAGCGTGTCGCGTCGCGGTCGTACCGTGGGTCCGATCGATGCCGCGCTCGACGCGCTCGGTCTGCGGCGAACAGTGTCGCTGGTCGTGCCGTCATTTCATTCGGGCGTCTTCGCATTGGGCCTGTCGGACCTGATTGCCGGACTGCCCGAGCACGTTGCCGCTGCTGCAAAGAAACTGGGAATGCGCGTGCGTTCTTTCGAAATTCCCTTGCCGCTGGAGACCATCGTCGTGGTTCAGGCGTGGCATCCGCGTTGGCAGAACGATCCCGCGCATCGATGGTTGCGACGAGTGGTGAGGGAGGTGTGTACCGGTTGAGCACTGTAGCTAGTTGATATTGATGCGTGCGTTTGAAGCACGTATCATGTGCAAACATTGCAATTTTCGAAACTACGGTCTGTTCTTAGACTGGCTGCTGTGTCATTCGCGGAGCCAGTCTCATGCATGTTTCGAAAGCGGCCCGACCGGGCTCGCTGATTAATCTCGCGCGCAATCGCGCCGGGCGGTCAGCGTGAACGCGACCGTCCTTCAGCCGTCAGCCGCTCAAACACGTGCTGCGCCGACAGCCGCAGCGCCTGCATTCAACGCACGCGTGATCACCGGACTGGTGGGCGTGCTGATTGCCGTCGTGGTTGCGCAGATCAACGACCATGTCACCGATATCGCCATGGCCGACATTCGCGGCGCACTGGGCGTCAGTCACGACGGCGCTTCGTGGCTCGGCTCTGCGTATCAGGTCATGCAGGTGTCGGCGATGATGCTCGCGCCATGGTTCTCCGTCACCTTCTCGCTGCGGCGTTTTACGATCTCGGCCGTCGCGGTGTTCGCGCTGCTTGGCATCGCTTTTCCATTCGCGACGACATTTAGCGAGCTGTTATTACTCCGGGCACTTCAGGGACTGGCGGGAGGTTGCCTTCCGCCGATGCTGATGACCGTCGCACTGCGCTTCCTGCCGTCCGGCATCAAGCTCTATGGACTTGCCGCCTATGCGCTGACAGCGACCTTCGCGCCCAATCTCGGCATTCCGCTCGCCGCGTTATGGAGCGACTACGTGGGCTGGCGCTTTCTCTTCTGGCAGATCGTGCCGCTCGCGCTCGTATCGATTGCGATGGTCGCGTGGGGGCTCCCGCAAGATCCGCTGCGACTCGAGCGCTTTCGTCAGTTCGACTGGCGAGGCGTGTTGCTCGGTGTCCCGGCCACCGGGATGCTGGTGGTCGCGCTCGAGCAGGGCGCGCGCCTCGGCTGGACAGATTCGCCGCTGATCTGCGCTCTGTTAGCGGGTGGCGTCGTCGCGATGGTGCTGTTTCTCGTCAACGAATGGTTTCATCCTTTGCCGTTTTTCAAGCTGCAGTTGCTCGCGGGCCGCAATCTCACACATGCGCTGATCACGCTGGGTGGCGTGCTGGTGATACTGGTCGCGGTAGCGGGTGTGCCTGCCGCTTATCTCGTCGAAGTGCGCGGCTATCGGCCGCTTCAATTGACGCCTCTCGCGTTGTGCGTGGCGCTGCCGCAATTGATTGCGTTGCCGGCGGTGGCGGCGCTCTGCAATATTCGCCGCGTCGATTGCCGCTGGGTGCTGGCCGTGGGGCTCGGCCTGATCGCGCTCTCGTGCGCAGCAGGCAGTTTCATGACCGCCGACTGGATTCGCGACAACTTCTACGTCATCCAGATCATGCAGATCGTCGCGCAGCCGATGGCGGTGATTCCGTTGCTGCTGCTCGCCACGAACGGAATGACGCCGATGGAAGGTCCTTTCGCATCGGCGTGGTTCAACACGGTCAAGGGTTTTGCCGCAGTCGTCGGCACGGGAGCCGTCGAAGGATTGACGACGATGCGCGAACATTTCCATTCGAATGTACTGGTCGACCAGTACGGCAACCGGCCACTGGCCTCTGCAGCCTTGCCGCTCAATCTCGTGCGAGGCGTGCATATCGATCCGCATGCCGCGCTTGCGTTGCTCGATCAGCGCATCCGCGAGCAGGCGCTGGTGCTCGCATCGGCCGACGTGTTCCGTCTGATGGCGCTGATCGCGCTCGCGCTGATTCTGCTGATTCCGTTTCTACCCACGCGGGTTTATCCGCCGCGCGCAAGCAGCGCTGCGCCTGCTGCGAAGCAGTGAATCCCTTCATCGAACCTCGCAGAAATTCAAAGAGCTGATCTATGTCTGAGTTGAAATCAAACCGGAAAATTTATCTCACGAGCAGCCTGGTGATCGTCGCGCTCGGCTTGTCGGCGGCACTGGCCTACGGCGTGATGAGACCCGCAGGACAGAGCACCGACGATGCATTTGTGAGCGCCGACTTTACCGTGGTCGCGCCGCGCGTCGCCGGACAGATCACGGCGTTGAGCGTCGACGATAACCAGGTGGTTCGCAAAGGCGACCTGCTCGCGCAGATCGACAACCGCGATTACGCTGCGGCCGTGGCGGCCGCCCAGGCGAATGTCGCGGTCGCGCAGGCGGCTATCGACAACGTGTCGGCGAGCATCGTCCAGCAGCGCTCGCTGATCGATCAGGCCGCTGCGGCGCTGAACGCGGCACATGCCAATCGCGATTTCGCGCGTGCCGACTATGACCGTTACACCGATCTTGCGCAACACGGCGCCGGAAGCCGGCAAAACGAGCAGCAGGCACGCTCGCGCGCGGACACCGCGCTCGCCGATGTGTCGCGTGACGAGGCGGGTCTGAGCGCCGCGAAGCAGCAGGTGGCGGTTCTCACCACGCAGCGTGCGCGCGCCGAGGCCGGGCTGCAGCGGGCACAGGCCGCGCTCGACACCGCGCGTCTGAACCTCTCATGGACCCGCATCGTCGCGCCTATCGACGGCGTGGTCGGTCAGCGCGCTGTTCGCGTGGGCGCGTTCGTGACGCCGGGCACGCCGATGCTCGCGCTCGTGCCGCTGCAACAGGCCTACGTCGTGGCCAATTTTCAGGAGACGCAACTGGCGCATGTGCGGCCAGGCCAGGCCGCCGAGGTTCGCGTGGATACCTATTCCGACGTCGTGCTGACCGGGACGGTCGACAGTTTCGCGCCTGCAACCGGCGTCACGTTCTCGGCCATCGCGCCGGACAACGCCACCGGCAATTTTACGAAAGTGGTCCAGCGAATTCCCGTCAAGATAGCGTTGCGCGCCGGGCAGGCGGGACTCGACCGATTACGCGTCGGCATGTCGGCGGAGGTGACGGTTCACACGGACACCGCCCCGGAGGTGGTCGCGCGATGAGCCTGCTGACTTCACGATTCGCAGCGGGCGTTAGCCTGCTCGCCATGGCCGGACTGACGGCCTGCACAGTGGGTCCCGACTTTCAGAGGCCGGCTGCCGCGTTGCCCGCACATTGGCGTACCGATACTCGACAGCCTGATGCTGACATTGCCGGCACGTTATCGCCAGTGGTCGACGGTACGCCCGATTCGCAGTGGTGGGAGGTTTTTCATGACGCGGAATTGACGTCCCTGATTCAGCGTGTCACCGCGTCGAGTCTGGACGTCAAGGCTGCGGCTGCCCGTCTGCTGCAGGCGCGCGCGGCGCGCGGGGTCAGCGGAGCCGACGCTTTGCCGTCGGTTGCAGGGACGGCGTCCTGGCAGCATGCGCGATCGAGTCAGAACGGGGTGCTCGATATATCCGGACTGGAGGGCAAGCATGATTACAACGTGTGGCAGCCTGGCGTCGACGCGTCGTGGGAACTGGATTTGTGGGGACGTGTGCGCCGCGAAGTCGAGTCTTCCGACGCGGCCGTCGAAGCCGCCGCCGATCTACGCCGCGATGTCTTGCTGATGACCCTCGCGGACACTGCCAGCGACTACATGCAGTTGCGCGGGATACAGGCGCAGCAGAAGATCGTTGAACAGAATCTTGAGATGGCGCGTCATAGCCTGGAACTCACCCAGATCCGTTTTGCGGATGGCGTTGCGACGCGTCTGGACATGGCGGAAGCCTCGGCACAGGTCAGCACGATCGAAGCGCAATTACCGTTGCTCGACAATCGGCGCGTGCATCTCGTCAATGCGCTGAGCCTGCTGATGGGAGCACCTCCGCGCACGCTCGACAATGAATTGCGCGAATACGCTCCGATTCCGTCGATGCCGTCCCGGGTGCCCGCGGGGCTGCCGTCGGAACTGGCTGAGCGGCGCCCCGACATCCGCGTGGCGGAAGCGAGGCTGCATGCGGCGACGGCGAACATCGGAGTCGCGGTCGGCGACTTTTATCCGCGCATCACTCTGTCGGCGAATTTCAGTTTGCAGGCGATGCATTTCAGCGATCTCGATAGCTGGGACTCGCGCATGTTCGGAGTAGGTCCAGCGCTTAGCGTGCCTCTGTTCGATGGCGGCCGGTTGAAGGGACAACTCGCGCTGCGCAACGCGCAGCAACAGGAAGCCGCAATCGATTTTCAGCGGACGGTCCTGAACGCATGGCATGACGTGGACAATGCGATGACCGAATACGAAGCGCGACAGAACAATCGCGACAAACTGGCTAAAGCGGTCGAACAGAACCAGATTGCGCTGGAAAACGCGCAGCGGCAGTACATCGCCGGTGCAACGGATTTTCTGAACGTGTTGACCGTGCAGAAAGATTTGCTCGGTACGCAGCAGGCGCTCGCCTCCAGTTCGGCTGACGTGGCGGTGTCGCTGGTCAGTCTTTACAAGGCGTTGGGCGGCGGGTGGCAAAGCGTGTTTCCAGTGCAGCCGGATCGCAACAGAGCCGGTGAACAGGAAGCCAGATCGGGCCAGTCAGGACACCATGATCATGTTTGATACGGCGACTTTCAAGGTACTCGATATTCAGCATTTCCCGATTATCACGGTACGTAACTACGCGATCCGGGCGGGCTACGCAATGCAGTGGGCGCGTGAAATGGACGTGCTGGTTGCGCATGGCAGACCTTTCGTCATGCTGTATGTCGAGCCGCCAGACAACGAGGCCCATGAAGACTTCCGGCAACGGGGACAGTGGCTCAAGCAGAACAAGGAAGCACTGGCGCGCGTCTGCACGATGCTGATTACCGTCGAGCCGGATGACGACCGGCGCGAGGAGGCGAGGGTGCGCGGCCGGGGTGCCACCAGGGCATTTGGTATCCCGCACCGCGCGGTGGGTACGCTGGCAGAGGCGCTCGATCTGGTGTCTTACCGCGCGCCGATGTTTTCCGGAAACGGTCGTTTGGGGCGGCGGTCTTCGTGAGGGTTTCGCGAGCGCTCAATGGTTAAACGTAGAACGTATTAATTTTGTCTCTGTTGCGTCATTAAATGTGTCACCTCGCGTCAGCGAAGCATAAATGTAACTAATCGTCAGCCACGGCAGACCCGCCCAGTCGCTTCGCCACAAACCAGAACGGGAGGGGGAGGGGCGGTCCGATACCTCCGACTGCAACGATTATCAGTTCGACATACCCGGGGCACCAATGCCTAGTCGGAGAAGCACTTGACGCCTGATGGCGAGGTGGTCTCGCCTGCACATCGCAGGTGTAGTCGACAGAATCGACAAGCGGCCATAGGAGAAATGCGAACGGCACCATACGCACCGGAAGGGAGCGTCGATTGCATTGCTGTTAATGACGAACGGACTTTCGCACTGGGGTGATGAATGAAGCTTGCGCTTACTCGCGGTCGACTGCTGCGCCTCGCATGGGATCATTTTGTTGAAACACGCCGTCGCTTTGTCAGCTCGCATCTGTCGGTCTGGCTGCGTCCACGAGACGGTCCAGATACGCGCTCGCCCGCACCAATATCTCCATCCGCACCGTGCCGAGCAGGCGGTCGTATTCGTTGATGATCTTAGTCAGGCCGTGGATGACCCCATCGCTGACGATGGCCCACTTGCCGGTCTCATCGAACTCAACCAGTAACGTGCCGAGTGCCATCTCGATGTCGTCGAGGGTCTTAAGTTCGAGGTCCCCATACCCTGCCTGCCGCACAAAGCGGGTAAGAATAAGGACCTGGGCGAGGTGATTAACGAGCGATCGATCGGTATCGCCGCTATGGAATCGCACAAGCATTAGCCGGGTACGAAGCACGAGAGCTGATGCCTCCTTGCGAGGCATAGGCAAGAAAAGGGCTTTGGAGCGCGCGGCGGAGGGGCGCGATGATCTGTTTCGGGGCATTGTGTCGGAGGGGATTGTCGGTGCGCAACGATAGCAGGAGGGGGCGAGGGCCGGTCAATGAAAACCGGTGGCCGGCTTCCGGAGCCAATCCCGCACGCTAACGTTCATCTCTGTGGCTGTGTGCGCCGTTCGAGCACCCATGTGTTCGCGGATCTGCTGCCACGACGCGTCTATCGCACCACCCCGGGATGCCATGCGGCAATGGATACGGCAAACCGGTGGACTGCGATGCTGCGGTGTCGCTGTGTGGTCTGCGGCCGCTGGAAGTCCTTCGCAGCGGGTTCCAGATCTCTGCTCTCCACTGTGAGGTCGCCTTATCGCGTTTGCGTGCGGGCGTTCGCGAGAGGCGTGGCACAGGCCGCCGGCATGCGCCCAAGGTGGCGGCGGCCGCCCGCTCAGCTGCATCGGTATTGGCAATGATCCCAAACGCGCTCTTGCAATCTAGGCGCGCACGCCGGCATTCCTCACTCCTGTAAAACCTCACCCATTTTTCGAGACATTTTATATCTCTTGCGAACCTATCCATAGCGGCCGTCTACCGCGTGGTTCAAAACGGTCCCGCAGCAGTGCTGGTAATTGCGATTTCCTTGCCATACGTCGAGAGGCTCGTTTTCGCAGGCGTGTCGACATATTTCACACGACATTATAGTAATAATGTCGCAAATTTAAATAAATGAGTGATATATCGGTCGTTTTACGTAGTAAAATTATCTCCAGCGAATTACGGATTTCCCCATGGACGCCGACCTTTCCCCTGATGCCGCTCTGGCTGCCGACATCGAGCGCGTAAAGCTCTCGCACCCGAAAACGCGCGAGTTGTACCGCGAGGTGTGTGCGCTGCTGTTCTTCCGCTACGGCATCACGCCCACTGCGAACCGGCTGTACCAGCTGGTCCGGCGCGGCAGCATGGGTACGCCGACTCAGGTGCTCGGCGAGTTCTGGACGGAGTTGCGCGAAAAGAGCCGCGTGCGTATCGAACACCCGGACTTGCCGGCTGATCTCGGCGCGGCAGCAGGCGAACTGGTGGCGACCCTCTGGACGCGTGCGACCGCGTCGGCCGCGACCGCGCTGGACGCGCTGCGCGATGAAGTAGAGAGCGCAAGGGCGGACGCGCAGCTATCGGTGGCGGCAGCCCGCGATGAACTTGGCCGGGTCGAGATCGCGCTCGAGCAGCGCACCGCAGCGTTGCTCGCCGCCCAGGTCGAAGTACGGGAACTGGAGAAGGCGCAGGCCGAAGGCCACGCTCAACGTCAGGCGCTCGAGGCCGAACTGGAACGCAGCCGCGCGGCACTCACCGCATGCGACCGCGAACTGGTGGAGGTGAGGGAAGGTTTTTCGCGCGATCTCGACAAGCTGCGCGAAGCGGCGGAGCGTGCAGAGGAACGGCTGCGCGCATCGGAAAAGCGCGCTCTGCTGGAGATCGATCGGGAGCGCAGCACGGCGGCAAAATTGCAGAAGGAGGTTGAGGACGTGACACGCCGAGCAGAGCAGAGAGAGGCCGAGCATCGACGTGTGATCGAAACGATGCAGACGCAACTGGGCGAAACACGGCATCAGACGGGCGTGCTGCAGGGGCGGCTGGACGCGGCCGTAGCGGAGAACACACGGCTGCAGTCTGAGGTTGTCACGCTGCGGGAAGCACAAGCGGGCGCTCCCGGCACCGGTGAACGCACTGCCTCCGCCGTTGATCGCCGGCCGCTACGTGCGGTTGGGCCTGCTCGGAGCGGGCCGGCCAGACCGCTCACACGTCGCAGGAAGGTAGGGTAGGCAATACGTGAGCCCCATCACACGGCAATCTGTGCGCAGTAAAGGCGCAAATTTCGTCTTTCGGACTGACCCATGCTGGCATCCCCCCAGCCCCGGGATGCGACGTGAAACACTCGATCGACTGTCAACATCCGTCAGTGCACGAAAAGGGTGTTTGCGACACAGGCGCTTGCGGCGGTACTGCGGCGAAATCGTCCGATGGCATGACGTCGTGCGCCGTCACGAGCCCGAGAGATTGAAGGCCATACTTTTCTGTTCGGGCTGTCGTATGGGATCGCGATCGACGGCAGCCATGGCGGGAATTCCGTACGATCGCTAAATCAATCGTGCGCGCCGAAATGTGAAACCATCGAAGACACCGAGCGCTCCTTCATCGACACCGTGCGGGCGATGGTGAGGGTGACGACCGTTCATTGAATTCCCGTGACTGACAAGCCGCTGGATGGCGGGGTGTGGATGCAGTACGGGTGCGGGTGTGCGGCAACGGGATCTCGTTAGTTTTTACTCGCCGTGGTGGCCATCCACGCGCAACGACACAGATTTGGTGGCCACGATCATCAATTACAAAACGCCAGACTTTGCAGATCTCGGTGCAACCGTCAGAATCGGAGTCTTTACGGCGGTTAACCTGAACGAAGACAGCCCTATGTAAAACGAAGACGGGGAATACCCAGTCGGGGCTCCGTTCCTCAATATGAATTTTGGACTGAATCGATGAGCGGTAATACTCCGCCGGACGACGACTACGACAGTACCCTGAGCGACGTGATCGCATTGCTTGAGGAAGGAAGGCGGGCTGCGGCGCGCAGCGTCAATGCACTCATAACGGCAACATACTGGCTGGTCGGCCGGCGCATCGTTGAATCGGAGCAAGGCGGCCTGGAACGCGCCGCGTACGGACAGGCGGTCCTGCAGCGACTGTCGACCGATCTAACCGGGCAGTTGGGACGCGGCTTCGGAGCGGATAATCTCGAATTGATGCGCCTGTTCTACTTGAGCTATCAACCAGGCGAGATTTCCGAACCTGCGATTCGGAAATCTCGCAGTCGGGTAGCACAGCCAAAATCCGAATCACCGATTCGGGAATTTCGGCTCCATGAACTCGCCGAACGGTTTCCTCTGTCGTGGACGCATTACGTGCGCCTGATGCGAAGGACGCGTTCGCCAGAAGAGCGGGTGTTCTACGAACAGGAAGCCTTGCGCGGCGGCTGGAGCGTGCGCCAACTGGAGCGACAGATCGGAAGTCAGTTCTATTCGCGCACCCTGATGTCCAGAAACAAGCAGGCAATGCTTGAAAAAGGCAACATTGAGCAGCCGGGCGACGCAGTCAGCCCAGAGGAAGCGATCAAGGACCCGTATGTGCTCGAGTTCCTCGATCTGAAAGACGAATATTCCGAAAGCGACCTGGAAGACGCGTTGATTCACCGTTTCGAAGACTTTCTGCTCGAATTAGGCGGCGATTTCACTTTCGTTGGACGACAGAGAAGGTTGCGGATTGGTGACAGTTGGTTTCGTGTCGATCTCCTGTTTTTCCATCGGCGTCTGCGATGTCTTGTGATCGTTGACCTGAAACTCACCGAGCTGAGTCATGCCGATGTTGGGCAGATGCACATGTATTGCAACTATGCAAAGGAGCATTGGACGCTACCTGGCGAAAATCCACCAGTCGGCCTGATACTGTGCGCCAGGACGAATGCAGCAATCGCGCGATACGCACTGGACGGACTACCGAACAAGGTGCTGGCCGCCGAATACAACATGGTGCTCCCCGACGAGAAAATGCTTGCTCAGGAGTTGGAGAAGACCCGTCGTCAATGGGAGGCGCAGCATCCAGCTCTACCGTCGATAAAGCGGGGCGGTCGCAAGACTTAGCCGAAACGCGCGGGGTGGTCTTGCGTGCCTCGAGTGCAGGACCCAACCTGACCCGGCCATTTGCTCGAGGAATGTTCCTGCCTGCGTTCACCGGCACTTGCCGGTTATGAAGTGCTTAACGGTGCACGAGGCGGCGCTTTTCAGCTCAGCCGCAAGTAGGGATGTCCCGTTCAACAGTCGATTGAAATCAGAGCGCAACGATCTGTTGCAACAACGCCAGCGCTTTCACTTCGTCCAGCCGTCCGGTACGCGCTTTACCGGCGAGCGTCTTGATCAGCGCCTCTGCGATCGGTGCAATACCGATCAGATCGTCAAGGCTGGTCACAGCCGCAGACCGGCGCGGCTCCGTGACGATTTCGGTGAAGGCGGCTGATACAGCCTCCGGTTGGGAAGCGGACGCCGGGACGTCGTTGTCGGCAGGTTGGCTGATCGCCAGATCGGTAACCGATGCGGGCGTCGCATCTTGTTGCTCCACGACATTCTTCGTCGCAACTTCGCCGCTATGTTGCTCGGTCCCAGACGATTGAGCCTGTGAGGCGCTAGCGTTTTTCGCCTTCCTGGTCGAGACCTTTCCTGTCACCGCCGCTTCCGGCTTTGTCGCAAGCGGCGCATGTTGAACGGATGCAGGCCGACCCGATTGCGGATCGAGCAGAGCCGAGACCGATTCAGGAACATCCATGACCAGCCGCGGAACGTCGAGCCAGCCAGTTGGCAATCCAAGGCGCTCAGTGAAGCGTTGCGCTTCGGCGTCGTCCATGCGCTTCTGGCCATACAGACGGTTGTCCAGATTCGACGCGCTGATCTCAACCACCACGGCAAGCCGCACTTTCGATCCCTTGCGTGAGGTGAGGACGTGCAGGTTGGCGCGACGGATTTTCTGCAGCGCGGCCTCGTCGTTCAGCGGCAGCGATTGCTGAGCCCCGCGCTTCATGTGTGCCCTGGTTTTCGTCGCTGCCGGTTTCGGCGACGGCGCTGTAACTGACTTATCCGCGGCAGGTTTGTTCTTCGCGATGGTCTGTGGCGAGCCGCCATCAGTTTTCTTGGGCATTTCCGGTTCCTTGGGCAAACGGTCAGCAGGCGTGCGATGGTTCGCAAGCGTTAAAGGTACATGCTCGTCCGCCGCTTCGGGTTCGACATTGGCGTGGATGAAATCGAGCGGCGCCTTCAGACGACTGATGGTCTCTGATGGGAGGGCAGGGTTGGGCTGATCGAAAAAACCGTCAGGCAGTCCAAGCGTCGTTTCAATATGAAAGGCGGTCTCGGGAGTGAATCTCTCGCCGTTGATCAGTTCGGCCACGCGCGACAGGTTCGAGTCGAGGCCGAGCGCGATGTTCTCCGCACCCACTGCATCGACCAGCCATTTGAATGAACGCGTTTTGAAAATGGATGCGGTCTGGCCCGGCTCGCGAGCGGGTGGAGACTTTACGTACGGCTTGTTTTGTCGGTGAGATGTCGTTGAGGGCTGGCGGGTTGGACGCCCCCCCTTATCCCGAGATCCCGGATATCGGCCACGTGGCTGACTCATCAAGTGGGCTCTCCATTGGTGAAATCACTATCAATGCGGGGATTATAAGCGAGGGGCAGGGAGGCAAACTGCCCAATCGGATGACGCGTCACAAACGCGGTTGGAATGGCGACCGGACGCGACGCGCCTTTCTAATTCAGCAGTCGGTTGACGCGGGGGGGAGGCCGCTCGTCGGCCTTTGCCGACACTAGGACGGGCCGACTGTAAGGTCAGCAATGTGGCTGAGTGCAGTCGGTGGCCTGGTGCGGCAATCGAATGACCGTCTTCCCAATGCGTGGTTTCAATATGAAAGGCCGTCTCGGGCGTGAATCTCTCGCCGTTGATCAGTTCGGCCACCCGCGACAGGTTCGAGTCGAGGCCGAGCGCGATGTTCTCTGCGCCCACTGCATCGACCAGCCACTTGAATGAACGCGTTTTGAAAATGGACGCGGTCTGCGCCGCTTCGCGCGTGGGACGAGATTTTGCGTACGGTTTGTTTTGACGGTGGGATGTCGTTGAGGGCTGGCGCGAAGGACGCCCTCCGTAGTCCCGAGATCCCGGATATCGGCCGCGTGGCTGACTCATAAAGTGGGCTCTCCGTTGATGAAATGTAAGCGACCGGCAAACCCGCCTTGACGAATTGAATTATCGAACAGGGTCCGCTGGTTGCCAGCGATGAGGCAGTAATGTCGCGATATCGCTGGCCCTGTGGGTTGGCAGCTGTGTGAGGACGTCTTTCAGATAGGCGTGTGGTTCGTGCCCATTCAGTTGCGCTGAACGTAGCAGACTCATGATGGCTGCGGCTCGTTTTCCGGCTCGAAGTGAACCAGCGAACAACCAGTTCGACCTGCCAATAGCCCAAGGGCGTATCTGGTTCTCAACCCAGTTATTGTCGATAGGCACGTGACCATCATCGAGATAGCGGGTCAGCGCATCCCATCGTTTAAGACTGTAATCCAGCGCTTTGGCAATTGCCGAGCCTTCCGACACCAGCTTGCGCTGCGCCGTCATCCATTCGTGAAGTGCGTCGCAAACCGGTTTGGCCCGACTTTGCCGGAGGGTGTAGCGTTCCTCAGCTTGCAGTGTTACGGCATCACGCTCGATGTCGTAAAGCGCAGCGAAGAACGGCAGCGCCTGCGCGGCGATCTGACTGCTGTGATTAGTGTGCAGATCGAAGAACTTGCGTCTCGCGTGCGCCGCACATCCGATTTCAGTGATGCCCTGCTGGAATCCAGCCTTGTACCCACTGTAGTCGTCGCATACCAGTTTGCCTTGCCAGCCAGCGAGGAACGCGCGGGCATGTTCGCCTGCACGGCTGTCGGCGAAGTCGTAGACCACGGCGCGCAGTTCACTGTAATGCGTCGGCGTATATGCCCACAGATACGCGCGATGTGTCTTGCCTTTGCCCGGACTGAGCATCTGTACCGGCGTCTCATCCGCATGCAGCACACCCTGCTGCAGGATTTCCTGGTGCAGCGCGTCGACCAGCGGTTCTAGCTGCACGCCGCACGTGCCGACCCATGCGCCCAATGTCGAGCGCGGAATCGCGACGCCTGCTCGCCCAAAGATCTGCTCCTGACGGTACAGCGGAAGGTGGTCGGCGTACTTGGCAACCAGCACTGACGCCAGCAGTCCCGCGGTCGGGATGCCCTTGTCGATGACGTGCGCTGGCACCGCAGCCTGAATCAGTGTTTCGCAGTGTCTGCACACCCACTTCCCACGGATATGCCGCTCCACGGTGAACACGCCCGGCGTGTAGTCCAGCTTCTCGCTGATGTCTTCGCCGATGCGCACTCGCTCGCAGCCACACTGGCATACGGTGCTCTGCGGTTCGTGGCGAATCTCTGTGCGTGGCAATTGCGCCGGCAGCGCGGCACGCTTCGGCTGTTGGGGTAGCGGCCCGGTGGTGTCTTGTGGCTGAAGTTGCTCGAGCTCAACTTCAATGGCGGCGAGATCCGCGTCAATCGCCTCATCCAGCAGATTCATCTGATCGCGGCTGACCTGCTCGCTGCGCTTGCCGAACTGATAACGTCTGAGAATCGATATCTCGTGGGTCAACTGGTCGATCCGGGTCTGCCGGTAGCGTAGCTCCCGCTCTTTCTCACCGACCTCGCGGGTCTTCTCCTCGATCTCCCGGTCCCTGTCTTCGACGCGCGCAATCAATTGTGTGGCGAGCGCACGCAACTGTTCCGGGCTAAGAGCATTGAGGTCGGCTGGCAGGTCCATGCAGACGAGTCTGCCAGAACCCCGGAGAGCGCGAAAGCGCGACTGTTTACGTCCCTGGCGTCTTCAAATGACACGGATCACACCGTTCGCGCCGATGCGCTGCCACGGCAAACCCACTACCAGACCTTCGAGCTGTTCCTGCGTGAGCGCGTATTGCCTGGGCTCGCTACCGGCGCGCGGCCAGACGAATTGGCCCTCATTCAGCCGTCGCGCGGCCAGCCAGATGCCAATCCCATCGTGAACCAGGACCTTCAGGCGGTTGGCCCGCCGGTTGGCGAACAGGTACGCATGGTGTGGATGCGCGGCGCCGAACACGTTGATCACCCGACCCAGTGCCGTATCGAATCCGGCCCGCATGTCCAGCGGGTCAACTGCCAGCCACACCTGATCAATACGGATCATGCGAGCCACTCGCGCAGCCAGGCGGCGCATTGCGCTGCCTCTGAGGTTGGCCAGCTCACCGTTATCGACAGGTCCGCGCGACGCACCTCGACGCGAATCTCAGCTGTACGCGTGTTTCGCATCTCAAGTGGCAGCGGTACAAATTCCGGTGTCGGTGTCCGCGCCGCTGATGGGGGCGCTGTCAGGTCGCTACGGGCCACAAGCACACAATCGTTCGTTTCGGCCTGCTCGACCCAGCGTCGAAGCAGATTGGCGTTCAGCTTGTGGTGCAACGCGATAGCCGCGAGCGACACCCCCGGCCCCTGGCAAGCTGCCACAACCTGAGCCTTGAACTCGATACTGTAGCGCCGGCGTCGTCGACGGCCAGGCACTACTCCTTCTTCAATAGTGTTCACGTGTCCACCTATTTAAGTGCACACGATGCTCCCACGACTTTCAGCGCAACTCAAGATGAGATGACCGGGCGCTTACTGTCGTTGGCTCCCGCTGCTGACTCATTCGCTGACGTTCTCTGCTAGCCAGCGGATCAAGCGGCCTGCGGCCAACACACAATGAATGTCTCTTGATAACGGAAGACCCGCCGTTTGACGACGCGTCATCGAAGGACCGGCGCCATAAATCTGAGCGCTTGTTGACGTACGCTCGAGCGCGCGTTCAGGTGCGAGCGGCTCGCTGGTCAGGCTTTGAATGCCCGCGTTTCCTTTGTAGGTATCGCGCGACGCTCCTGTTGCTACATGACAGGAAGGCCAAAGCAACTACTATGAACAAGTCCTTGCTCTGTGCGAGAAGGCTTGAAACCGTATTTACGGGGCTGCGCGTAGACGACTCGCGCGCCGATGCGCGGCGGCTGAATATCTTTTGTCTCGCACTGACGTACGTGGGATCACCTATCTTCAGGGGAGCTTTTTGCGGAGCTCAGCAGTCGATACATCGTCGATGTGCCGGAAAGCAGGCTGGATGTTGTCCATCTCGTTTGCTGCTACGCCATGGCCCTCAAAAAAGACTTTCCACTCACGCACCTTTGTCCAGACCTCGCTGATCGCCTCGAGCACATCTGCTCCATAGAGTCCGAAGGCGCCAGCACCCGGCAATGCGTTGTCGAGCGTGGCGGCGCGTCCCTGCTGGCCGATACCGAGATGCAACGTGCGCTCATATGCGCTGCTGGGGCGCGGCATGACGTCATAGAGCGGGCTAAGCCGCCAGCCCGGCAGTCTCGCATCCCAGATGAACCCGTGGTTGCGCAGATGATCGTCGTCGTTGCTCACGAAAATGTTGAAGATCATGCGCTTGAAGAGTTCGCGCAAATCCGCACGGACCATACCGACATGCACATACTTGCGGATGGAGTCTGCGATGTCCTGGTAGCTTTTCGTGATCGACTCGACCTCTGAGCAGCCGACCAGGGTGAGGGCGCTCGCGAACGGCACCCGGCGCTCCTGCGTGCCTTTGCCTGGTGCGAGATACAATCCGTCGTCGCCGACGCTGGTGGCGAATTCCGGGTTGCTCCAGTAGCGGTCGAACCGGCGGATCAGCATGACCTGGCGCTTGCCGAGGGACACTATCCGGGTCGGGGGCACGCGAATGCCGCAGTCAGCTGCGAGTCGAAGCGTGGCCTCCTCGATCGCGGTCACGGCCATTCGGTCGGTCTTGCTCGGAAATTTCGCGAGCCACAGGACCCCTGCGTCATCGCGTACGGTCGCTTTTGGCCGCGCGCCACCCAGTCCGCTTCCCTGTACGAAAATCGCCTCGAGGGTCGCGGGTACTGGAATGCCTTCTTCGATGCGATCGGCGGATTCAACGAGATACTGAAGTGAGTCGACACCCGCGCCGCCAGCATCGTCAGGGCGCCACGCGAGATCTCCATTGACGTGGAGCGCGCCGATGCGCTGCGTGCCCGCATGAAGCAAATACGTCGATTCTGGAAGCGTATTTGCCTTCACCTTCAGCTTCGCTTCAATCACTCGCCGGCCCCAGGCGTCCGGCGCAGCGTCACGAATGCCGCCAAAAAGCGTCAGCCCGTTCGCGGGGAAGAGGCGCTTTGCGCGGACAGCGTCCTTATCAGACAAACTCAGGCTGACCGGGTCGATCTCAATCGCGTCAGCGCGATCGATATAGCGCAGTCCATATGCAAAGCTGGACGCCTGCAGATCTGCATCGTCCTCCGTCATGAGGAGCTGGCCGGCCGGAGCCCATTCGCCATCGGAGAGAGACGCGAACACATAAAGGCGTTTTTCTGACGCGGACATCAAAAATCCAGATCATCAAGTTCTTCGGTTGAAAGGTTGCGCACGCGCTGGGTGCGCTCGCGCTCCGTCTGCGCTTTTAGCGCAGGGTCCCGGGCAGTAATCAGATCGAGCAGGGTGAGTCCAGGTGCAATGGCTTCGAGGTAGCGTAGCCATTGACCGATCGCGACCCCAGGATCGCCGGTTTCGAGCCGGTACGCGGTATTGCGCGAGAGTCCCGCGCGCACGGCGGCTTCACTTTGCTGAACATGTCGCGCGACGCGAAGTCGCGCGAGCGACTGACCCAAGCGCTGAGTTTGTTTGAGGATCGCGGGGCTGACGATGACGCTCTGTTTGCTTTTCATGATCGTTAAAACGAGCCGTACCGGCTTAAGGATCGATTTATCGAGCATCAGTGTAGCACATGGTCGGTAACCAGCGTGAATTCAAATGCTCGATAAATCGAGCATTAACGCCATAGTGTTCGATTTATCGAGCATCAAGGCTGTTCTGGTGCTGGCAACGGTCCCGCCGGAAAAGTGCCCGATGCGCCGGAGCGAGGACATTTTCACCCCGTCCTTGATGCATCGCGTTTGGTGACAGACGAGACGCTGAAGGGGGATGGATGCGCTGGCGTATATCGCGACATAGTCGGCGCGCAGTGCTGCGAACGACGCCAGCGATACGACTTCAGCAGTTCGAGGAAACATCAGGCTAGTCTGCCACTGCTTGATTGCTGACTTCCGGTGTCCATTCCATCTCGGCCATGAAGAGTCGTTCGGTACCTTCCCTGCGGAGACGTTCGGGCGTCCGGTTTACCCGCAAAACCACCACTCCAAAGCCGATTAGGGATGGCGCAAAACGGCCAACACCGTCGTAGGTAGCGGGCGTGTCACGCTACGGTGAAGTTGAGAGGATTTCCTTCCACCGAAGTCGGTCTACGACTGGTCACCACAGTCTGGACTGAATGGCTTCTGAGCAGCGAGCCATTTGGCGTAGTTGCCGGTCGGATCGTTTTCCGCCCGCAGGACTTCGCGGCGCTTGAGCTCCGCGAGTATCTGGCCGTGCTGGCGTAGCAACGCTTCATTGCTTACGGAAGTCAGATCCCTAGCCGGCGCCATCGAGCCGAGTTCCGCGAGGATCTGGGGCTGATACTTGAAGAGTAGTTGGTCCAAATGCGCGGGTGTGATCTTGAGGGGTTTGCATACGCCCTTAACAAGAAACTCCTCGATAGCGGCGTATGCGGCCGGCGGAACCTTGGCGGGTAACTCCGGCACGATTTGGCTCACCACGCCCATTACGCGGCTGTCCAGGGCGATCCGATCCGTCGCCAAGCCAAACCCGGTCGTAAGAAAATCGCGTGCTCCCTTGTTCTTTATGTAGGACAAGTGTTTCGCGACGTAATTCCAGCGTTGCTCCGAAGTCTCCAATGCCGCGACGTCGCGAATAAAACCACTCGGGCCGCCTTTGTAAGCCTTGAGGACGGCCAGGTTCTTGATTAGGGCTACAACCTTCGGGGACGACTCCGGATTGAGATCGGGGACGTATCGAGCCTTGATCTCGGATAATACTTTCCCGATCTCTTTCGCCGCCTCGGCCTTCGAAATCGAACATAGAAAGCTGTAGTCCAACTTCGCTCGGATGTCCGTATCTTTGAGTCTCTTAGCAGGCTCCGCTTTTCCAACCACAACGACCTGACTCACTACCCGGATCCAGACGTCCGTATCCGTCATCTTCAAGTGGTCGTCGGCGGATGGCAGGAGAACATCGTCACCGAAACGTTCGTGAATCCAACGAAATATGGCGAGCTGTTCTTCTGTGAGCGAGGGCAGATTCATGTCATTCAAGCCGAGTTCAAGGGATTGTTTTGCAATCGCATTGTGTCATATCGCTCATATTCGATGCGGAGCCAACTGGGCTCCGGAAAATAGATGCCTGGCTTTGAAAGTCAGGGGCGCTAGCCGGCCCTCGGCCAGCGCAGAGGCGCGGATGACCATTCAACCTGGCGGATTCAACCGGTGGATGCAAAAGTTTGCTGGAACCGTTCAGCTGGCGTTTCGTAATTCAGCGTCTTCCTGGGACGCTCGTTCAGGCGCCTTGCCACGGCGTTGAGTTTGGCCTGCGAATACACCGACAGATCAGTACCTTTCGGGAAGTACTGCCTCAGCAGTCCGTTCGTGTTCTCATTCGATCCGCGCTGCCATGGATGTTGCGGGTCGCAGAAGTAGACGGCAATGTCAGTGGCGACGGTGAAGCGCTTGTGTTCTGCCATCTCCGTTCCCCGATCCCAGGTTAGCGATTTGTAGAGTTCCTGCGGCAACTTGCAGGCATGTTTGATAAGCGCATTAATGACCGTCTCGCTGTCCCTGGTAGCTATCTTCACCAGCATCACATAGCGTGTCTGGCGCTCAACGAGCGTCGCAATCTGACTGCTCCCGCTGCCGCACAGCAGATCCCCTTCCCAGTGGCCCGGTACCGCGCGGTCCTCAACGGTGGCTGGGCGTTCGCTGATCGACACCGTGTCGCGAATCCTGCCGTGATCATCCGTCTTCTGCGTGTGATGGCGCGAGCGGCGCATGGCGCGGGTGCGCCTCAAATGTTCCAGCAACTCCTTCTTCAGGGCACCACGGGCCTGGATGAACAGACTGCGATAGATGGTCTCGTGTGACACCTGGTAATCCTCGTTGCCCGGGTACGCACGTTTCAGCCATCCGGCGATCTGCTGGGGTGACCACTCCAGTTGGAGTTTGTCTGCCACGATGCGTGCCAACATCCAGTGTTCAACCAGCTTACAGACTTTGGGCCGCTGTGCCCGATCCCAGGCAAGCTGGTCGGCACGGCTTGCCGGATAGCCGTCTGCGTCACTGTTACGTTGGATCTCACGACAGATGGTGGAGGGCGCGCGTGAAAGCCGCACGGCAATGGACTGGATCGAATCGCCAGCAACAAGCGCCCTCGATATCTCCTCGCGTTCGGCTAATGTTAGCGCCAGCCGCGATCGATGTCGCTGCGCTGGCCGG
Organism: Paraburkholderia fungorum; assembly: GCF_900099835.1. NCBI lineage: Bacteria > Pseudomonadati > Pseudomonadota > Betaproteobacteria > Burkholderiales > Burkholderiaceae > Paraburkholderia > Paraburkholderia fungorum. The sequence goes on along the minus strand of NZ_FNKP01000004.1, from coordinate 412,690 downwards.
ATGCCGCCCGTTTCGGCCAGAATCCGTTGCACAGAGGAGTGGTTTCGATCAAAAAGCTGGGCAATATGCTGAAGCGATTCGCCCTTCTGCCAGCGCTCCCACATCAGCGCTTTCTGCGTATCGCTGTAATAAATCCGGCGTCGCTGTTTCATCTGCAACACTCCCACTGCTTGCGCAGTCTTCAGTGTGTGGCAGATTGTCGCCTTGATGCGCTTCCCGAGTTTCAGGTACAGCTCGACCGCCCGAACGCGGTCTTCGTATGAATACATGGACTACCTCCAAAGTAGTCCAAGATTTTGTCCGTATCCCCAGTAGGTCAGTTCTGCGTGAACATCAACGGCAGTTGTCGACCGGCGTGCCCGCGCCGATGGCTCTTGTACCTTGCAAACAGCCACTGCGGTCGCACTTGGTCGGAAGGCTGGATCGGGTCGCCTGCGGAAGGTGACGACGCAACCCAATCCATCTCGCATCGATCCGCGCGATCTTCCGGATTCGGCCAAATTGGGATGATCATCTTTTCCGTGCATGTATGGACCCGGCGAACGAGAGAGAGCGGGGAACACTGTGCGTGGACAAGATAATTGCACGGTATCTGTTGATTTTCACAAGATCCTGACCAGCCCTTCGTCGAACCGGAGCACGGCAGCCTCCCTGGCATCAGGACTACCCTCTCCAACTCATCTAGGACTGCTGGGCCAACCTCGAGGCGGACGCCGTTTGGCAATGCGGCAATCAACAGGAACGCCGGCGCTCATTCGATTGGTGCCCGTGCCAGCGGCTGGCAAGGAGTCTCCATCTGGACGAAGACCGGGTCATCCGACTGCGCGACGGGAACAATCTCGGTCTGGGCCCGACTGACAGGCTCACTCGCAGGCCCGGCAATTCCGACCCGGTTCCACTCGCGTTGGTACTGCGAAATCCGGGTCCGCACGAGGCTTGGACTGATACCGTGATCCATCTCGGTACGCGCTGTCGATAAGCCCGGCTTAAGACATCCTGTATCAGCTCGCGCTCCATTCGCTCTTCGTGCTTGCGCCGCCCGTCACCCTTCAAATCAGCTACCAGACGACTCTCCAACCCTCCTTTCTGTTCGCTCATTTCCCCCTGTCGGCACTTGTTGAACGTGACGGTGTACTCAAATGAGCAGGAAGATAGGATGCATTCGTGGGGTCGGCGACGCGAATGCATCACCGACCCCCTCGTGCATAGCCTCGCATGTTACTATATTGTAAGCATATGTAACGTCGATCAGAAGAGCGCAGGCCATATGTCGGTTACACGAGGGTACAGCGAGGAACTGCATTCCGACTCACTCCGACGTTGAACTTGGCGATAGCTCAAAAAAATAGCAAACATCAAAAAACTGTTCGTCAGATGCCGCGTTTCCACGAACTTATGTCGGGCATGACAATAGAAGTTATTCAAATAGGGGATTTCGGTGATGAAGAACGGGGATAACCAAGCGGAGCAGTCTTTAATCGACATGGCAGTAGAAGGCTGGCGTTTTTCCCGCCTTTTTGCGCGAGTAGTCAGCAAACTCGACGCAGGCGAATCCACTCGCTACCTGAATCAACTTCGCTATTTCCAGAAGAAGGTTGACGAAATCCTCGACGCCAACGATCTCAAACTGGTCAACGTCGAGGGACACCCTTACGATCCCGGGATGGCCGCCTCCGCCTTGAATCTAGGCGACTTCGGTGCCGAAGATCTCTTGCTGGTAGATCAAATGCTGGAGCCGATCATCATGTGCCGAGATGGCTTACGCAAAGAGGGCACAGTGATGTTGAAAAAGGTGGGCGCATGAAATACGTAGGAATCGACCTCGGCACGACCAACAGTGCCATTTGTTCATTCGATGGCGAGTCAATTCGCCTACATAAAAGCCCAGAGCAGTACGACGTCACTCCTTCTGCGATCTTTATCGATCGTCGTGGCAACAAGTACGTGGGTTCCCGTGCTTACAACAATGCTTCGCGCAATCCGGATAGCGCTGCGACGTTGTTCAAGCGACTTATGGGCACCAGCACACCGGTGAAGATGCCCGCGGTCGACCTTACCTTGACGCCTGAAGAATGCTCCGCCGAGGTACTCCGCACTTTGTTCGGCTACTTGCCGGAAGAAATCCGCGCTGATGGCAACACAGGTACGGTCATCACAGTTCCTGCCGCATTTAACCAAATGCAGAAAGACTCCACGATGTCCGCTGCCGATATGGCTGGCCTCGGGCGCGTTGCTTTGATGCAGGAGCCAGTGGCAGCCGTGATGAGCATCATGCGCCAGCGAAAGAACGACGGTGTTTTTATCGTGTACGACATCGGTGGCGGAACTCTAGATGTTGCCATTGCCGAGAGCATCTCTGGCCGAGTCAATCTGTTGTCACATGGCGGTATAGCCATGTGTGGTGGACGAGATTTTGACCGAATTCTTTTTGATAACGTCGTCAAGCCGTGGTTGCTTGAAAACTTTGACCTGCCAGTAGATTTGGCATCCGATCCAAAGTACAGGTCACTGCGTACCATTGCGACGTGGGCTGCCGAAAGAGCAAAAATCGCGTTGTCGCAAAATGATGAGGCTGTTATCAGCCTTGCCGAAAGCGAGCTTGGAGCGCGTGACTTGGCCGGTGAGGAGGTTTACCTTGATATTCCCATCGATCGAAACCAGTACGACGGTTTGATTGCATCAAAACTCGATGAATCCATCCAGGCTACCCGAGAGAGTCTCGAAAAGGCTGGGTTGAGCCCTCATGATGTGGAGCGGCTGGTCTTTGTGGGCGGCCCTGCTCAATACAAAAACTTGCGAGACAAGGTCGCCTTTGAGCTTGGTATTGCGTCGTCGACCGAGGCGAACCCGATGACAGCGGTCGCCGAAGGTGCGGCCGTGTTTGCCGAGTCCATCGACTGGGACTCGCAGAGTCGTGGGCGCAAGAGTTCCCGTGGTGCACTCAGCGCTGGTGGCGCACTCGACCTTTCGTTTAACTATATTGCCCGCACGCCGGAGCCCAGGGCCAAGATCGTCGCCAGGCTATTGCGTGCTCATACCGGCGTCGAGCTTCAGATCGACAGTCTCGACACAGGCTGGTCGTCTGGGCGCGTCGCGCTGAAGGATGGCGCAAGCATCGAACTCAGCTTGACCAAACCCGGTGATAACGTCTTCAAGGTGTTCGTGTTCGACTCGAACGGCGCACCTGTTGACTTGCGCGAAGACAAGATCGTTATCGCCCGTACCGCCGTCAGCGTCGATGCGATTCCAGCATCCCACACCGTCAGCGTCGAAGTTCGTGACAAAGTCGGCGGCCGCTTGTTGCTGGACTACCTCGTGCGCGAGGGCGAGCAATTGCCGAAGAAGGGCAAAAAAACCTTCAAGGCGGGCGAGTCGCTCAAAGCCGGAAGCGCTGGCTCGCTCAAGTTCAAGCTGTGGGAAGGCGAAATCTCCGATTCCATCAATGACAACCGCTTCATCGGCATGTTCGAGATTAAGGGTACAGACTTCGACGACGGTGTAATCACCGCTGGCGCAGAACTGATCTGTGAGTTTGAAGTGCTCGACTCCGGCAATATCCGATTGGAAGTCTCAGTGCCTTCCATCAGCGGTTCGTTTCAGAGCGGGCACAACTACTACTCCAGTCAGGAAGGCAAGATTGACTACACCAGTCAGGCCAAGAACATTAAGGAGCAGTCGGCGATTACGTTGGGGCGTCTTGAAGAGATGGCATCCGAGCTGGACGACTCGCGTCTGGAACAGGCCCGTGAGAAGTTGCAGAAGGCGAGCGGAATTAAACCTGGCGAGACTGATCCTGAAACGGCCAAGCAGGCTATGGACAACGTTCAGGACGCCAAGCGTCTGTTGGCGTTGAGTCGCAAAGAGAATCTGAAAGAGATTCGCCAGCTTGATTTGGACAAGTCCGTCGACTTCTTTGAGAAGAATGTGCGTCAACACGCGGGCGTGACCGAAATCACGTCGTTCGACAACCTGGTGAAAACGGCGCAGCGCGCTATTCCAAATCCAAGCGGTGACTTTGAATCGCATCTGGACGATTTACGCGGTCGGAGCTTTATGATCCTGTGGCGTCAGGACTGGTTCGTGATCGATCGTTTCAAATGGCTGGCACAGGGGACCCACCTCTTCGCCGACCTGCGCGAGCACGCACAGTTGGTCGCTGTCGGTGCAGAGGCTCTGAAAGCCAACGACATCGACAAACTGCGTACCGCCGTTGCTCATCTCGATTCTATCCGCATCGGTTCCGCGGGCGAAGCCGACATGATGGCGGGCGCAAACATCGTGCGGAGCTGACCATGGCCGTGGAATCGTGGCTGCCTGTCGGGCTTATGTTGCCTGATGGCGCGAAGGTACGGATCGCATTGTTCGAAGGCACAGACTGGCAGATTTACGAGACGATGGGAGGTGGTCGCGCGCTGGTGGTACACGACTCTCTGGCGCAACGTTGGCTGCAGTCGGGCTTGGTCGCTGAAGGGACGCTGGACGTTTTCCAGTTCGGCGCGCTCCAGCTTCGGGTGATTTCCTGCGCACCAAGTCAGACACTCTGCCCGGTTAGTGAAGGAAAGTCTCCGGACAGCAAATCCGAGGCGTTGTCGTTTGCTTTGGGATTGAAAGCGACGCGCGACATCGATGCGGAATCGCCACTTCAAGATGCGATCTACGTCGAGAAAATCACCCGCTTGTTGCCTACCTACAGCATCAGTTCCAGAATTGGAGACGACGTTGTGCTCGGTTACTGGCTGACGGGAGGCACAAGTATTCCGGCAACCTCGTTCCGACGCCTGCGCCAGACTATGAGCTGGCTCGGCGCGAGTCACTTGAAGGATGTCGTGCAGGCAGCAGGTTTCGAGGTCGGCGAGATCATTCCGCTCGAACGCGAGACTGGGACGCCGTCCGAGAAAACCGAAGCGTCTCCCGCCGACGAAAAGGTGGAAGCCAGACGCACCAGCCCAGAGCCGAACAAGGTGTTCGAGTTGGCAGGTCGTCCGGAACTCGCGGCCTTCTTCAACGAGCACGTCGTAGACATCGTCGTGCACCGCGACCGCTACAAGGCGTTTGGCATCGAGTTCCCGTCCGCAGTGATTCTGCACGGCCCCCCGGGCTGCGGCAAAACCTTTGCTGTCGACCAGCTAGTGGATTTCCTTGGCTGGCCGAGTTTCCAGATCGACGCGTCGAGCGTTGCCAGTCCCTACATCCACGAGACCAGCAAGAAGGTAGCGCAGGTGTTTGATAACGCGATGGCGAACGCGCCATCTGTCCTCGTGATCGACGAGATGGAGGCGTTCCTTGCAGATCGGGAGATGGGGACAGGCCATCACCGTGTCGAGGAAGTAGCCGAGTTTCTGCGCCGTATTCCGGAGGCTGTGCAGCGAGACGTGTTGATCATCGCCATGACGAACAGAATCGAAATGATCGACACAGCGATCCAGCGCCGGGGACGCTTCGATCACGTCATCAAGGTGGACTTCGCCAGTGAAGTCGAAGTGCAGGAACTACTAGAAAAGTTGCTCTCCGCTTTGCCGAAGCAGTCGTGCGTGGATTCCAAACCGCTGGCAAAAGAGCTAACTGGCAGACCCTTGTCTGATGTCACTTTTGTTGTTCGCGAAGGTGCTCGTCTTGCCGCCCGGTCCGGAAAGGACAAGTTAGATCAGCCCAGTCTTCTCGCTGCGCTCGAACTGGCACCTGTGCGTGATCACCAAAGTAGCATCGCAACTCATCGAATCGGGTTCATTTAGGAGACTCGTGGCAGTGGATAAAAACGATAAGAAGCTGGGCAAAGGCTTCGGGGGTCTGAATGAACTTGTATCCGACGTGGATACGACGCTTTCGCCTGCTAGACAGAGGGTAGCTAGTGGCCGCTCTGAAGCAGACTCGGACGCTAAATTTCCGGCTTCCCAGCCAACGCCCCCCGCGCCGCAATCCATCCCACAGCGGCCTTACACAGCGACGAAACAATCCGGAGGCGGTTCATCCGGTGGAAAATGGGTAATTGCAATCGTCGCTGTGGTCGGGGTGTCGGCGCTCATTGGCATACTTGATAAGACTGCTCCACCACCGGCTCCCACATACTCGCCCCCTGCGCAGACAGAGACGCCCAGTTATTCGCCTTCTTCTGAATCTCAGCAGATGCCTTCACGTCCGGCTGAGTCGATGCCCCCGATCGGCCAAGCTCTCGTCTTTTCGACGGAGCAAATCCGGTATTGCATGGCAGAGAACATCCGCATGGACGGAGCGAAATCCGCTCTCAACAATTACAGTGACGACGACGTGGACAGGTTCAATGCAATGGTGGGCGATTACAACAACCGTTGTGGGAATTTCCGCTACCGAAATAGTGCGCTGGAAAGTGCTCGGCGAGATATCGAGCCGTACCGAAACCAGCTTCGCGTCGAAGGGATGATGCGCTTCTCTCCAGCGCCGGCCACAACCTCGCTTGCGAACGGAGGTCAGCTTGACGCTAATTCCAGTCTCAACTCGGCTCCCGTAACCATGGAAAGTACCGAAGCGACATATCCCACAAGTTTTGATTGCACGAAAGCGCGCTCGATTCCTGAAAACCTTATCTGCCACGACCCCGAGTTAGCCGCGGACGACGTGGAGTTGTCCGCTATCTACCAACAGGCGAAAGCGGCTGCTTACGATCAGAAGGCCTTTGCAGACAGAACACGCAAGCAATGGAACTATAGGGAAAAGCATTGCCGCGACAAGCAGTGCGTTGCTGCATGGTATGCCTATCAAATAGACGTTCTGACCAAAATTTCGCAGACTGGGGATGTAACTTCCAAATGAAGACAACGCTACATATGTCGCCTTTTGCCATATTAGGCGTAACGACTCGCGATGACCGCAGACGCATAGTCGCGGTAGCGGAAGAGATGTCTTTGGAGTTGGATCCCGACGTTTGCCAGAAGGCGCGTTCCGACCTGACAAGTCCGCGGAACAGACTGATCGCGGAAATCGCGTGGTTTCCCGGCGTTTCTCCACGTAAAGCGACCCAGGCACTCGAAAGCTTGCTTAGCAAGCGAATGGCGGTAAGGCAGGAGTCGGGACTGCCTACGCTCCCACACCTGAATCTGCTGGCTGCTGCGCTCGAACCGGTGAACGGAGAATACAACGCGGACGACTTGGTTGGCTTCATAGAGGAGATTGCGTATCTCGCCGATAACCTTAATTCGGAAGCTATTCTGCGGGACATCAATGAAGATCGCGCCGTCTCCGGCTTCCCGGAAGTACGATCCGTCGATCAGATAGAAATCGAACTTGCAGAGCGCAAGCGCTACTACTGCAGCGTCATCAAAAGCGCACTTGATAGCTTGCCGACAATGGCACTCGTTCAGGTCATGACGGACGTTGTCAATCGGGTTACAGCCGGCGGTGAGAATCACGCTCCTGAATTGATTGATGATCTTGTCGATAGCTATGAGGTGGAAGCTCAAGGTTTTCTTCAGAGCGAAGCCGAAATCGTCCGCAAGCTGATCAAAGCAGTCCGTGATGCAGCTGGCGCTGGCGAATCTGCCGTCAAACCTTATGTGGACAAGCTTGAGGCCGTGGTGCGGAATTGGGACAACGTTGCACAGCCAATTCAACTTAGCTCCAAAGCTCGCGGTATTGATCACGAACCGAGCCGTGAATTAGGGTGGGCCATTCGCAGCTTGGCGGTTGATATCTTCAACGGTCACGACATGTTGAAGCAGTCTCAGCGACTCACAAGCCTGATTCAAGAACTTTTTTCGGAAGTGCCGGATGTTTCTGATCGCGTGAGCGAGGATTCCGAGGTCCTCACGGATATTCAGCAACGTCGAAATGAAGCGGAAGCGATCAATCCCGTGAGGGATCTTGTCGAGGAAGTATTGAAAAGTATCGAACTCAGTCCTGACACGGCAAGCGCCGATGGAGAGCGTTTGTTAATCGAAGGTATGGCTCTTCTAGATGCGTCACCCATCAAGGCGGAATCTGCGACGTATTGTGAAGGAAAAGACATAATCGCAGCCGGTGCGATGCAATGTGCCATAGCTTTTGGAAATAAAACTTCGCAATGGGCTCCTTGCGTCTCCCTTCTGCAAAGGGCTCTGGAACTTGCTTCGGATACAAACCTTCGAAAGAGAATTAGCGACAATCTGGTTATCGCCAAAGGGAACTCCGATAACTTTGGAGACCTTGAGCCGATCGGGAGCGCGCCATCGCTACGTACGATTAACGGGATTGGCTTTGCTCTTTACGGGAAAACCGATTCAAAGCCTGGGGGATCGTATATGGCAACCTACTATTTTGTGTTCTTTTTCATTCCGATCTGGCCAATTGCCCGGTACCGCGTAATTTCCTCTGGTCGTGGGTATAGATTCCTGGGGAAGGCCAAGTTGCGGGCATTCGATAAATGGCATATTGGCGTCTTTCTTGGCCTAATGTTAATCGTTCTTTTGAATGGGTAGCGAGCGGCCTCGCGTTCGCTCCAATAGATATACGGGGCGCGGTCCATACGGAAGTAGAATTGCATCTCAGCAAGGGACTCGCCCTTGTCGAGGAAGTCGCTAGGTTGTCGGGAAACACGGCTCGCCTATGAAGGCGAGCTTGCGGCCCGTAATGCGTTACTCGCAGCGATCTCCGAGCGAGAGGTTACGCCCGTAATGCTCATCTCCAGGTCATCGAGAAACAGCGACTGAATCTCAGTCAGCAAATACCGCTACGATCGAACAGGACCGCGTTGTTGGCAACTAGATATGCCTGACGGACCAAGGGATCAGTCGAGTGGTTCTGGGCACCAGGTTCGGCCGGCTGATGTACGGGCAGGGCGCTCAAGCGAGCCATCTTATAGGCGGCTTTACAGAGACCACGACACCTACCACGATCCGGATCCGCATCAATTCGATTCGGTCCACAACGCTTGGCGGTATGACTGAAAATATTGACCACCGACGGAGACCCGCAAATGAAATTAAACGGCGAGATCTATGACACCCCGGAAGACTGGCGCCCATGCAGTTGACCGTTTGCGGCCGGCCTTCTTGTCCGGCCGCAAACTCACTTGATTTCACCATTAGCGGAGAACTGGCTGCCTTTGACGGTATCAGGTCTACGGCAATTAAAACGTTCCTACGAGCGCGCTCAAAACTATGCAAAGCGCTGCCGTCGCTCTGCTTGCGACCATTACTGCCTTACACACTCGGGTTACCGAAGCAAAAAAGTCAGTTGTAGAGTGCAACGCCTTAGCGCAATTCGCCAGTCTCTTCCCTGGCAAACAGGCTGATTGGCCTGCCGTATCAGCCGACTGCAGTGAGTTACAGATTTGTTCAAGAAGACGCGGCACCAATAGAACAAGATTCCTGGCTATGTACACCGCCGATCAACGAGGGCGCTTGCTAGCCGGTACCTTAGCGCGTCGTCATGATCGTGCTCCATGCTGACGCAATTGGAGTATCGGCGTCCAGTAAGGGAAGACTGCGTCATTCCGTCTACGAAGAGAAGCATACACAGCCCGTGCAACGTAGAACGTCTGTGATTTCTGCGGCAATGAAAATTTAGGGCGAACAAATCGTCGGGTTCCTCGAATACCTCAATACGGCGCTACGCCGCGCGCGATTCGTCTTCGACGATCGTATTGAACACCCGCCTCGAGGACTATTCAGATGAACGTTAAACTTTCCGCCCTTTGCCTGCTCACCATTGCCATGCTCGCTGCCTGTGGACAACGCGAGTCCGACACGCCCAGCACCAGCACTAAAGCATCGGCCCCCGCGCCTGCAAGCGACATCAAGTCCGGAAAAAACAGCGATGCAGCTAAAGCTTTCGCCGATGCGCAGAAAGCAACGGAGGTAGCGCAGCCGAAAGCCGACCCTGGCGTACCAGTTGCCAACTACACGACCGTCGATCAGTCCGACGGCGGCACGTGGTTGACGTACGTGGCCGTCAGCCGTGCGACGCCGCAGCCGGGCGACGACGAACTGCTCGGGATGTTTTCACCTCGTTACTTTAACGAACCGGACGTCTTCAAGAAACACGATCTGGTGGCCACGGAACTGCCACCGGTCAAGGCGAACCTGCAGCGTTACGCTAACCAGGCGTATTACGCGTTGCCATTTGGCGATCCGACGGTCACTTCGCTCAATATGAATTTCTTCTTCCAGAGCGGGTACGACTTCAGTACGAAGAGTTTCCAGATGAGTTCGGGCCAGTGCTGGAACATGGTGTATATGAATCGTCAGAACGTGGCACTCGATCTGACGAAAACGGGCAGCAACCTTTGCCAGTTGCCAGTGCCGAATGAGGCAGTTGCCAAGCAGATCGAGCAGTTACGCGCGGCCAACAAGCTGTCGGCGCGGGGATTGGTCTATTTCCACGTGGATGGCATTCAGAACGGCAACCGTGTGCTGGCGACCGCGACGCATATGCACATCGACCTTTACGATGCGCCGGCGTGGGACAAGCGCGGCAAGGTCTTTGCTTCGTTCGATCTGTGACGCAGAGGAAGCAGGGCGTGCAACGATAACTTGATCGGTTTGCGTCCAGACGAGCAGCGCAACCAGCGGTATGAGGCATTCGCCTCATACCGCTTCGTCCGTTTCACCCGTTGATGTTCTGCGGCTTCGTGACATCGCTGATCCGGATCTGGCTCAGCAACGAATCATGCGGATTCGCGGCGAGCAGCCGCGGCAGATTCCATTCGCATGTCGGGAACATGCCCTGTGGGCAATTGCTGCACGGATCACTGGTGCGGCGATTGCGCCAGGCCAACAGAATCTTCAGCACGGCCGCAAAGGCCAATGCGACCGCCAGCTTGAACAGCCAGGCCGGTGCAAAGAAGTCGACCTTGAACAGGCCGCTGATCAGATAGCTGCCGCTTACCGCACCAAGCAGTATGCGTGCGAACATCTTGAATGCTTTCTTTTGCAACAGCGGTTGTACAGCAGTAGGCGCGAGCAGAAGCAGGTGCAACGCGATCCATTGCCACATCGTCCACGCGTGCCACGGCATCGCGCACGCGAAAACGATGCCCAGCGGTGCGCCAATCGCCACGCAGGTACAGCCGAGGCAAACGGGGCGGCCAAACGGCCGCAGCAAATGGTGATCGTGGCGCGAGCAATGCGGATGATGCGCCCAGCGCAACATGCCCGAGCCGGCGGCGAGCTGCCGGACCTGAGCAAACGACGGCATCGGCGTGCCGAAGTTCGCAAAGTCGACTGGCTGCCGCTTGTCGCCGGACTCACTCATTGCGGCGGAACACCATCACAAGCACGCTCTTCGAGCCACCACACGTTGCCGTGGACGATTGATAAACCTGCACGAGCCAGTAGCCCTCCTGCGCCATGCGGTTGGCGTGGCGTTCGCATGAAGTGGTGTCGTAGGGCTTGCCGCAGGCGCCTTCGATAGTGATGAATTTGTACATGGATTCGTCCTGATTTGAGGGATTGAAAGAGGGTTATCGATTCACCGACGCATTCACCATCGCGTACGTCGCGCCGCCCGACGCGCTCGCCACGACCTGCAACGCCACCTTACGTTCGGCAACCTGCATGCCGTTCACGTAGAGCGTCGACTTCACCGGATAAGCACCTTGCGGCACGCCCTGCGGCATCGGAATCGTGAAGCTGCTGGAAAACGCGCCTGCGGAGGCTGTCTTTGCGACCGGCTTGCGAACCGACTTGGCGACTGTGCCGTCCGGTTTATAGATGGTTGCTTCCTCCTCGATCAGCGGGTCGGCGGCGTCCTGCTTGCCTTTGACGACTTCGATATATGAATTCAGGGTGGCCTTGTCGCCCGCGGAAATCGACGACGGCGTGAACGATGTGGTGTACTTCACCACCGCCGCCTGCTCTGGCAAGCGGCCATGGTGTTCAGCCTTGTAGTCGGCTTGGGCTTGTTGCGCGGTTTTGATCTGCTTCGCTTCATAGTCGACGGCCGCGCAGATCAGCGCGGCGACGCCCGCGCCGATTGCGGCGCCCGCGACCTTGTTGCCGCCGGTGACGACCGCGCCGAGCACGCCGCCTGCCACAGCGGCAATCGCCGGGTTACAGGAAATATTAGCGAGCGGCGACGGACCACCGTTGGTGGCGCAACCCGCCATCAATGCGGTGAGTGTGGCGCCGGCAATCAGGCGCTTTGAAAACTGAATCACTTGCATGGCTTCCTCTTGATCGTTATGGTCGTGCAGCCGGTGTGAGGCAACGGTAATGGGACGCCGTTAGCTCACTACCTGGCCGCAGTTGTCGCAGAAACGCGAATCCGCTTCGAGTGTTTCGCCGCAACTCGTGCAGTCGTGTCTGCTGAAGGCAGCCACATCGCGCCCGGTCGGCGAAGCACCACTCAGGGTTTCGCGTAGGTGTTTCGGCAACAGGTCCGTTTGAGCGGTATCGCCGAGCTTGTTCAGCGCACTGGCAACGGCGATTTTTTCGACGTCGCGTTGCGAGGTCGGCGCCACGACCACAGTCTGCTGCTGTGCGCATTGCTCGAGAATCTGGCGCAACTCGCGTGCTTCATCGGGAAGGCCACGCATGCCGACGATCATGCGTCGATGGTCGCGCCCGAATGTCACCGAATCGATTTCCGCTACCCAGATGCGTACCGACATGTCGTGCACGGCGATCACATCGCTTTCGGTGCGCACGCGGTCTGTGAACTGCGCGCCAATGTTCATTTTCGAACGCTGGAAATTGCCATCGAACTGCACCCAGACGAGTTTGGACAGGAAGTCGAAGCGGGCCCACAGCATGTGGCCGACGCGCAGGCAGAATGCACCTACTGCGAGCATCGCGCTGCCAAAGGTGGCCCAACCCAGCGCATCGGAGCGCGTGCTGTCGAGCGACGACGAAAAGGCGGCGGCAAACCAGAGGAGGCAGATTACGGAGATAGCGACCAGTGCTACTCCGAAGGCATTCAGGCCGACGAGCCAGCGGTAGCGCGGTTCGGTGAAAGCACGTTGCAGATCGACCCGGCGCATATCGTCACGTGGCAACGGCTGGGTCTCCTCGAACAGCTGGCCGCTGAATTGCCCGGATTGTCCGGCCACGTTAGGCGTCTGGCGCGCGTAACGGCGGTTCGGAATCTGCTCGACCCAGCGCCGCTGCATGTGACGCTCGAGTTCGTCGAGCAGTTGCTTCGGTTGACCGTTTAACGACACCGTGGCGAGTTCGCTGCCCATGCTGGTTTTCGGCGGGACAACCGTTTGTCGGATCAGGGCGACAAAGAACAGCAGTACGGCAATCGCGGCGCAGATCAGCAGCGCGAAAGTTTGTGTCGTCAGTGGCAGCCAGCTCAGGTCCGGCAGATGCGCTGACGCGAGCGGCACCACGATCGGCGCGAATACCGCGACGAGCAGCAGCCCGATCAGGCCAGCCGGACCTAGCGGTGTTGTCTTCTGACCGGCATGTTCGATTGGCTTGAGCAGCAGGAAAAACGTAAAGCCAAAAAACAGCAGTGCGACCCATGTGCGGTCCGAACTGTTGTCGAAGCCGATCGTGGCGATCAGGAAACTCAGCAGCGTAGCGGTCAGCGCGAGCCCCGATTCGAATTGCGACTGTGCGAGTCGTCGGATCGGTACCGGTGCATAGATCAGCGCCGGAATCAGCGAGTACAGCAAACCGTTGAGCGCGCCTTTCGGATCTTCGAACCACAGGGCGCCGGAACGCATACGCTCCTGGAGATTCGCCGCGCCATTCATGACGCCGTCCTGATTGCTAGCGGCGATTTCATCGGCAAGGCTGAGCGGCTGACCGCGGCCAAAGTAAAAGCGCAACTGCATCATCCCGAGTCGCGCATAGTTGATGCCGCTGCCGAGCAGGAAGATCCCCATCGCCAGTGGCAAAAACGCCCAGCCGCCGTGATGCTCGGCGAGGTTGTGGCGGCTCAGCAGAAGCGCGGCTAAACCGCCGACGAATAGCAACAGCGCGGCGGCAAAGCGAAACCAGTTCTCGACACGAAACGGGTTCGGCAGGTTGAGACGATCACCTTCAGAATTGAACTCATACGACATGGTTGGCTCCGTCTCGCATCATTGAATCGACAGACTGTTCAACGCGTTGTCCTGGGCGGACTTCGCGCGGCGGCGCAGCGACAGCGCCTGACTATTGTGCGGATCGAGGCGCAGAACGGCATTGGCATTCGAGATCGCGCAGTCGTACTTCTTGTCCTCGAAACAGCGGGTGCCGTCCGCGAGACTGCCGTCGATCGCCGCGCGGATCGTAGGGCTTTGCGCGCCGGCGTCTGCTGGCGTCGCGACGGGTTTGCGCGGCTTCGGATGCGCTGGCGCGGTTGCTGTTGCTTCAGGTTGCGGGGCGGCGACTGGAGCTTCGGGCGCGGGCGCCGGGGCGGGTTCGGCTGTCTGAGGCGCCGCAGGAAGGTCGGTCTGGCTCGCCGCTGTAGTCGACGCGCTGGAGTCGACGACGTTCGCGGGTCCACTTGCTGCCGGCTGCGTGGCCGGTTGCGCACCGGCCTGTGAGGCCGCGACGGACTGCGATGCAGTCGCGGTCGCGGCGGTGGGCGCGGTGTCCGACGCTGGAGCAGCCGCGGCAGTGGCAGGCGCGCTCGCTTCCTGCGGTTGATCGCCCGTGGGCTTCGCATGTTGCGAGCGAATGAACAAACCTGCGCCAACAGCAACGCCTAGCACCACAATGGCGATCGAGCCGATCAGCAGTTTTTTGCTGCGATTGGCGGGGAGGGACCTGTCGCTTCCCGCTTCGATTTCGAGCTTGGGTTGCGTGGCGTTCTGATCCAGGTCAGAAGCTGGCTGATTGCGCTGACCGGCGGCCGCTGTGGCTGATGCACCGGTGCCGGATGCCGGCGTTGTGACCTCCGGCTTCTCTGCGAGCAAGGTAGCGTCCGGCTCTTCAATTTCGCGATCGGAACCACTGCTAATCGGAAGCGAGGTGCTGGTGTCTTCGCCGACAACCTTACTCGGCTCTTGATGTGCGATACGTTCGACGAAATCGAAACGGCATGTGCGGCAGAAGCGTTTGCCGTTCGCGCGCGGCGTCGAGCAAGTCGGGCAGGGCTCGTCTTCGGTGGCTTGGGTTGCGGTGGCGCCTGCTTCGGCGTCGTTTTGCGCCGTGGCTTGAGCCTCAGTAGCAACGCGTGGTTCAGTTGCCTGGTCGGCGGCGCGTTGTTCGGTCTCGCGTTTCGCCGTGGCTTGAGCCTCAGCGGCACGCTGTCGTTCGGCGGCCTGTTCAGCCGCACGTTGTTCAGCTTCGCGTTGCGCCGCGGCTTGAGCCTCAGCGGCTCGGCGTCGTTCGGCGGCCTGTTCGGCAGCACGTTGTTCGGCTTCGCGTTGCGCTGCGGCTCGAGCCTCAGCGGCACGCTGTCGTTCTGCTGCCTCTTCAGCAGCGCGCGCTTCGGCTTCGCGTTGCGCCTCGGCCTTGGCTTCAGCGGCAAGGCGCTGTTCTATGGCCTTACGCTCCACTGACGTGTCGGCGTTGTCGTCGTCCGCCGTAGGCAGCGTGGAAAAATCAAACCGGCAGGCTCGGCAAAAGCGCTTGCCGCCAATCCGTTCGGTTGAGCATTGTGGACATATGGACAGTGCTGGAGTTGTGGCCTGCGTATCGGCAAGAGCCGCAGCGGCAGCCGGGTCAGCTCTCCCGACCTCCAGCTCAGCGGGTACGACCAAGGTTTCCATCACGCCGCCAGTCTCTGACGCCAGCGCCTCTGCGTGAGCGGCAGGTTGCGAGACGACTGCCGCCTGCGCACTGCGAGGCATCGGCATGCCGCATTGTTTGCAAAACCGGGCAGTCGGGCTATTGGTCAATCCGCATTTCTGACAACGCATGCTTGGTCTCAAGGTTCGTAAATGGGCAGTTGGATTTGCGCATGACGCGCTATCGGGCGCGCATAACGTCAGCTGACGCGATGAAAACGCGCTCTTCCAAAGCCTTGGGAAATATAAAAATGGTCGCCGTCGATGATGTCTATGTCGGCCACCGTCGCGCCGGTTTTCGTCCTGACGTGAATTCGTTTGCCGTCGCCGCTGTCTTTATCGAACGTGACGGGAATCGGCTTGCCCTGTATCAGCAGGCTGTCACGTGTGAATTCGATGATGGGCAGGCTATCGTTATCAGCCTGCCATTTGCCGACCAGCCCGCTATTCGAACCGAATAGTCCCGACACCATCGACTTGAGCTGGCTCAGAATGCCGGCTTGGTTGCTGCTTGCGGCACGCTCATCGGCGGATCCGTTTGCTCCCATCGCGTGTTCGAGAACCCGGCGCGCGAGGCTTTGGGTCAACCCTTGCGACAACCCGTTAGCCATTGCATTCAACCCGTCGGTCTGGGCCGCATAGCCGAACCCGGAGCCGTTATCCGCCTCCCAGCCATGTTCCCCCTTGACGAGTGCAATCGAAGCGGTCTTCGGCAGGTCCGCAAACCGATCCGGCACATTGCGTTGCGCTTCCGGCGTCTGGATCCATGCGTCGGCGTGACGGTAGCCGTAGCTATACGTGCCTCGCACATGCCATTGCTTGCCGAGCTTGACCGGCTTGGCTAACTGCACCGACGTTACCGTCAGACCATCGGCAAAACAGAGCTTGCCGTTGTGAATCTTCTTCTCGCCATCGGCCGTGTGCGAATACTCGAGACTGCCGCCGAAAATCGCCCCGTTGCCCACGTGCTGCGGAGTCGTATAGATGTTGGCTTTGCTCAGCACCGCCAGCCATTGCTGCGTGTTGGTGTCGAAGCTGCCAACTTGAACCGGGTTCTTGTCATAAGGGAAATTGCTCAGGCACGTCAGGTCCGCGACCCGCACCGGGTTTGCGTTGACGATGGTTTCGACATCGCTCGCACCGGGCGCTGCGGGCGGCATGGCGAGAAAGGCGGCGATCCCGCCTGCCACCACCAGCACGCCAATGCCGGTACCGCCCCACAACCCGACCTTGCGCCAGTTGATCTCGAGTGGCGGCGCGGCCAGGGCGGCAGCGGTCGGGCCGGTGCCGTGCGGTTGAACGAGTGGCGCCACCGGCGCGGCACGCGGCGCACGCACTGGCGCGCCGCATGTGTCGCAGAACTTCGCATCGGCCTCCAGCGCGGCGCGGCACTTGACGCAGAATTTCGCCATCAGACACCTCGCGGCAGATCGGCGCCGCATTCACCGCAGAACGCATCGTCCGGTTCGGCCGGCGTGCCGCAGTGCGAGCACGCGTGAGTCGCGTCAGTGGCCGGCACGGTGGATTGGGTCGTCGTGGCCATCGGCGCGGCGGGGAAGTGTGGAGCCGGCGTGGACGGCTCCACGGTCAATGCGGGACCGCCAGGTCCGGCATAGCCGTCGGCGAGATTCAGAAAGATGCGGCAGGTGCCCGCGAGATAAACCATCAGCGGGAACGTGTAGGCGAGCGAAGCCAGGACGCCGACACCGATCATGGTGGCCAGCACGTAGCCGTTCAGGCCGCCACCCATGCCGCCGAGCCCGGCCATGCCGGAGACCATCGACAGCATGCCGCCGCCGAAGCCGATGATGCCACCGCCCAACATCCCAACGAAAGCGGAGCCGCTGAACAGGATCGCCGAG
The DNA here is from genome assembly GCF_900099835.1 of Paraburkholderia fungorum. Classification (NCBI taxonomy): domain Bacteria; kingdom Pseudomonadati; phylum Pseudomonadota; class Betaproteobacteria; order Burkholderiales; family Burkholderiaceae; genus Paraburkholderia; species Paraburkholderia fungorum. The sequence continues at coordinate 395,215 of NZ_FNKP01000004.1, read as the reverse complement.
GCTATGAAGCCGACCAGCCCGACCACCAGCAGCAACGCCATCTGCTGCACGATCGGCGGCAACAAGCGGCCAATGTTCAAGGCTCGGCGATTCAGACCCAGCACGCCAAGCGCCTCGCGCACGCCGTACCCTTCCCACAGTGCGGGCGCTGCGAGGGGATTGACGATGAACACGAACGTGAACCACACGATCCCTGCAATCACGGAAGCGACCGGATAGACCACAACGTAGAGCAACGGTCCGAGGACGGGAATCTTGCAGACGAACAGAACGATCGCGAGCGCGATCATGAACGCGATGAAGACCGCGATTTCGATCAGGAAGACACCGAGCAGCTTGGGCAGCGTCATCAGACCGGTAATCAGTGCGTCGCGAATCGACAGCGGCGCGCGTTGCTGGATCTGATCCATCAGCGTCTTGCCCGCCGCCGACACGCCGGTGCCGGCCACGATCAGGGCAGCGATCACGCCGATGAACGTGAACAGGCCGCCGATCACGAATACGCCATTGCCGGCCAGCGTTGCGCCGATCCCGGCGAACACCCCGGCGACGACCAGCGCGGAGACCGCGCAACCGAGGAACAGGGCAAAAGCGCGCGTATTGCGTGCGGAATCTACCGCTTCGAAAACCACTAACGATCCGCGAATCGCGTCTTGTGATGATGACATTTATTCCCCGGCTAACAGATTGTGGTTATGACGGGCAAATGAACCGGCGCGAAACGTTGCATAAAGCAATGACGTGCGACGACACAATGCCCGTTCGACTTAACGGCATAAGATCGGAAAAACTTGACGGCGCGCTTAATGCGTCTCTATTCGGTACGTTTAAAGCACCATGACATTTGGATGGCAGTAGCGGCCTGAAGGCGGCGACGAATACGCTAATTACCGGCCTGAAAAAATGCCAATGTACAAGACCGACTTTCTAATCGCGGTCGGGGCAAACGTTTTACGTATTCATATCGCATGTTTTGGTCTCTTTTGGTTCATCGCCGCGCCACAGGCCACCCCTGGCCTTACCGCACGCTGCGTTACTTCGGATTTGCTTTGTGACGCGGATTTTATGCCGGGAATACGGCATGAGGAAGGTATGTTGTGCAAAAAAATGAAAAGACGAAAGCGCGGCATGAAAATTCTCCTAATGGTAGGGCTCCCCTTGCTATTCGTGGGCCAGGCGGATTTGTTCGCTGGTTTTTGCAGCTCTTTTGCATGCGGTCCGCAACGCCTGTGTCGTGGGAGTTTCGCGGCGGTTTCAATTCTGATACTCTGCGCTACTCAAAAATAATGCTTTTGAGATTGACCAAATAATGGACCATGGGGCTTCCATTGCGATCGACCGTCTGCTTGCGGACCGGGAGCGACTGCGCAGTTTCTTCCTGACCTTGCGTAAGGATGTCTTTCGCATGGCGCGGCGCCGTTTTCCGTGGGTGCGCGACGCGGATGTCGAGGAGAGCGTGCAGGAATGCTTTGTGGCGGTACTCGAGCGCCGTGGCAGTTACTCGGCGCCGTCAGCCGTACTCGACGATCTGGAGCGTTTCGCTGCGCACCTGTCCGCCTACTTGCGTGCAGCTGCCATCAACAAGATCATCGACCGGATCGGCCGGCCGGGTCCGGGCGATCCCGAGCCCATTGTCGTCGAAGACGGAGAGGACGCATCGGACGTGCTCGACCGGCTGATGCGCGAGGCTGGGCATAGCACCCCGACGCCTGAAGACAACCTCATGCACGCAACGCGCATGCGGGTGCTCTCCGACTGCATGCGCAAGCTGACCGTGCTGGCCAGGCAAACCTTCGAACTCGCGCTACGTGGCTACGGCGACGTCGAAATCCAGGCGCATACCGGCGCTGGCTCGGCCGTCGCCGTGCGCCGGCGCATTTCCGAAACCAAGGGCGTACTCACGCGTTGCGCGCAATCCTCGCTGGGAGGCGCAGCATGAGCATGGACACACCTTTGCCGGAAATGGACGGCGACGACCACGGTGCAAACTCACACGATGCGCTGCTTAGCTATCTGCGCGGCGAGCTGGACGTCGAACAGATGCGTAAACTGGCACAGCGGCTGGCCGCTTCGCCGGCCTTGCGGGAAGAACTCGCGTGGTTGCGCGCGACGGCCCAGGCGGTGCAGGACGATTATGTCAACAGCACAGCGGATGCCGCGTTCGCGCGCCTGGAAAGTGCGCTAGGCGGCACGCATGCCGGGCGCACTACGTCGGACAACGCGCCCAACCCGACGTCGCTATCGCCGAATCGGGCATCGGCATCGAGCCGCCGCCGCGAGCCATCGCTATTCGAGCGGCTACAAGCGTGGTTGCGTTCGCACGCCCCGGCATTGCAGCCCATATTACTTACGCTGATCGTCGCGCAAGCGGGCGTGCTCGGCTATTTCATCAACGGCCAGAATCGCGATCATGTGACCACCGAGGCGCCGGCGGCAACTCGCGGCGCGACCGGATCGTGCCTCGATGTCTGGGTCACGCCAACCCCGGATGCGACCGTCAAGGGCTTGCGAGACTGGCTGCTGCAGTATGGCGGCTCGATTGTGGCCGGCCCCGATGCCCAGGGCCGTTTGCGTATCACGTTGCCGGATGTCGAATCGCGTGTCGCGTTCATCCATGACCCGGCTCGCAGCCGCCTGACACAAAGCATCGACGACGCAGTGCAGTGCGGTGATCGTGCCGCCGCCGCGACCAGCGCCCCCTGACCCTCATCCGCCAGACGAAACGCCTATGCTAAACACCCTTGCACACTGGATCAACAGCAAAGCGGCTTTCGTACTGGCGTTCGCGCTGGTGCTGATCGGGCTGGTGATGGGCCTCTCACACGCCGCCGTTAGGCTGACGGGCGACCACGGCCATAGCGCGACGCGCGGCGCGAGCAGTGGCCCGTGCGGTGAGGTCCTGACGTGGTTCGCCGCTGACGTGCCGTTGCGCTCGGTCAACGATTTTCTGCTTCAGTACGGTGCGGTCATCACTTACGGCCCGAACGAAGAGGGCGCGTATCAGTTGCATTTTCCGGACTTGCAGTCGGACCAGGCGGTTCAGGTCACCTCGCGCGCAACGGGCGTGATACGTGCTCGAGCCAATGCGCAATGCCGCGCCGCCGACGTGGTGGTCCCCGACGGCGCAGCGTCATGAATGCGCCAGGCACCTTGAAAGCGCCAGGCGCCGCGCCCGAGGGCCGCACTCGCTGGCTGGTCGAGGCGTTCGCCGCGCTGATAGTCACGCTGGGCTGCGCGACTGAGTACGTGGCGCTCGGCTCGCAGGCCACCTCGGCATTACCGGGGTCGCAGGCAGCGGCGTATGGCGTGATGCTCGGTGTGTTGACGGCCGTGATCGGTGTGCCTCTGTCGGCGCTCGGCGCTAGCACACGCCCAATGATCTCCGGGCCACGAGTGGCCGCGACCGTGCTGATGTCGCAACTGGTGGGGCAACTGCTGTTGAACGGCCAGGTGGCTATGCTCGGCATCAAGGCTGTGATGGCGCTTTCGTGCGTCGCAGTGGCGATTGCCGGCCTGTTCCAACTCGCCCTCGGCGCGTTGCGCGGCGGCTCGCTCGTGCGCATGGTACCCGCGCCGGTGCTGTCCGGCCTGCTGTTCGGCGTGGCGGGTCTCGCGATGAGCGATCAGTTCGCCTTTGTCACGACCTGCGTGTTCGACTGGCACGTCGCCACGCTCGGTGTGGTGGTGCTCGGTGTTGCCGCGCATTTCGGCTGGAAGGCCTTGTGCCGGGGTGTCGCACCGCACGTGAAGCTGCCACCGGGTCTGTCGATGTTCGCCGCGTTGATGGTCTCCGCCGCCGCGTATTACGCAGTGGTCTCGGTGCTGCCTACGCCACCTGCCGCGTGCCGACTGGTCGGCGTCGCGGGGCTCGACCTGGCGGCGTGGCGGCCGCTCGATTTGCCACTCTGGCAGCGCCTCGCTGGCGTGCTCGATCTGTCGACGCTCGCGTGGGTGATCGGTTACGGCGTGGCGATCGGTTTCATTGCTTCGATCGATACCGTGATCGCAGTGTCGAGCATTGAATCGCTGACGCAGCGGCGCGGTTCTGTCGACCGTGATCTCACTGCATTCGGTGCGCTAAACATGCTGCTCGGTGTGCTCGCGCTGCTGCCTTGCGTCGGCTCGGTCACCCGCTCGACGATGGCGATCGCCGCAGGCGCGCAAACCCGCCTTGTCGCATTGCTGCATGCCGCGCTGGTGCTGCTGGCGTTGACCGCGGGCGTGCAACTGGTGGCGATGCTGCCGAAACTTTCGGCCGCAGTCGTGGTGATCGTCATGTCACTCGACATGATCGACGACTGGTCGCGCTCCATGACCTCGATGGCGTTCTCGGACACCGAGCCGCGTCTGGTGATCGGCTGCGCGATGTGGCTTTTCCTGATCGAAGCGGGTGTGACGCTGTTCACCGCGCAGCCCAGCATTGGCTTTTTTGTCGGCTGCGTGGCCGGTGCGTTGCTCGGTGTTCCGTCGCCACGTTCGCTCGAAGTCCATTGGGATGAGCCGGGGGAACTAAACTCGCAGTTGGGTCTGAGCGCAAAGGGTGCGCTGCTCAGCTACAACGTCGAGCGACAGATCGTCGGGCCGCTGTTGCGCCGCCTGCAGAGCGCACCGCCCGCGCGTATCGTGCTCGATCTGGGCGAAGTCGCACGAATTGACGCGTCGGCATGCCGCGCGCTGGCGCAACTCGATGTGTTCTGTGCGAAACGTGGGGTTGCGTTGCGCTTCATTCTGGCGCAACCATCACACGCGCGCGCAGGGCAGGTCGCCATGGCGATGCGGGCTTTTCAGCGCGCGGACAGTCTGGACTTCGCGGCTCGCCCTCGTACCCCCGCTACCTCTGCCGTCACCGGATAACCTCATGCTGCGCTGGACTTATCTGTCGAAACTGATCGTAGGCGTCGTGGCGACGATGGCCTGTACGTTATATGTAACGGCGTTCGCGACCGCCGGAACTCTGGCTAGTGCACCTGAGACTGGATCCGCGGTCACTAAAACCACCCACGCCGCCAAGGTCGCGCTGGTGATCGGCAACAGCGCGTATAGCGGCGGTGATCGCCTGGTGTCACCCGCCAACGACGCACGCCTGATCGGCGAAACGCTGCGCGGCCTGGGCTTCGATACACGGGTCGACTATGACCTCTCGCAAGACGAGTTCAATGGATCGATCGACTGGCTGGCCACGCACGCGCGGGGCGCGCAGGTCGTGGTGTTTTATTACGCGGGCCATGGCTTCGAATCGGCGGGCGATAACTTCCTCGTGCCTGTGCATGCCGGCGTCGCCATCAATGCGATGACGCGTTCGTTGCTACTTGAACGGGCCATCCGTCTGAAGGGCGCGCTGGCGAAGGTCAGGGCGTCGCAGCCCACATCGTTCATTGCGCTGATCGATGCGTGCCGCGTGCCGTCGCGCGGCGCGACCACCAGCACGCTCAAACGCGAACCCGCCGCACGTGGTGAACTGATCGCCTATTCGACCGCGACGCAAGCTGCCGCCTATGACTCGATGCGCACCTTCGGCACGCAGACCGACGACGGTCCGTTTGCGTACTACCTGGCGATGTACATGAAGGCCCCCAATGCGACAATCAAAGGAGCACTCGAACACACGCAGCAACAGGTCGCGGATATCACCGGTGGCCAGCAGCAGCCGTGGATCGAAAGCGGACTGATCGGCGACGTTATGCTCGCGCAGAACCTGACAGGCACGCCTCCACCACCGGTCTATGCGCAGGTCGCGCCGCCCAACGGCCCTACGCGTGGGGTCGCTGCGGCGGGGACACCGCCGTGGCCCACTCCCTCGAATCTGGCAACTGTGACAGTGCCGGTGGTGCCCGCACCCGGTGCGCCGGTCAATCCGGCCAATGCAAACAATTCGCTTAACCTGCAACCACTGCGCAACGATCCCGGCACCCGGCAGCGAGCCGAGTCGTGGGACGACGCCGAAATGAGGATTACCACGGCCGCGCATCAAAGCAGCCGCAGCGATCTGCAGAATCTGCGTTCCCGTCCGCACGATCCGGTAGCGTTGACGACGCTCGGCATGATGTCTGAAGAGGGGCTTGGTGTGCCGCGCAACCCGCGCGCCGCGATGTCGTACTACCGGCGCGGCGCCGAGGCAAACTATCCGATCGCGCAGACCCTGCTCGGCGAGGCGTATTTCGAAGGGAAACTTGTCCCGCGCGATCTGGACCAGGCGGAGAAGTGGCTGGCACGCGCGGCGGCCCAGGACTTCAGCCGTGCGCGGCTCGATCTCGCGCAGCTGCGCGCCGAACGTGGCCAGGGCAACACGATGCAAAACTGGGCCGATGCGATGAACCTGATGATCGACAGCATCCGGCCACGCAAACCGTATCCAGGCAGTACACCGGGTCAGTGAAGTGACATGAGGTAGAGCGAGGCCCTATGCGCCTCGCTCTATTTGCGTAGACGCTGTGCGAACGTCTCGACCCAGTCGACCAGCATCTGCCGATCCTTCAATGCTACGCCACGCAGGCTGCGCGCGATCGCTGCGGCCTGATCGTCTTCGCGGGTCGACGCGCCGGCCAGCAGTTCCTCCACGCGACAGCCAAACAGCTCCGCCAATTCCACCAGACGCACGACCGTCGGCACGGCCGTGCCGCGTTCGACTCGCGCAACCGCTTCCCGTCCGAGCGATAGTTGCTCCGCCACCTGTTCCTGCGTCAACCCTGCCTCGACGCGCTTGCGCGCGATCACACGGCCGACTGCTTCGGCCAACGCCTGTTCTTCGTTTCGATTCATATTCCACTGTCCTGCTGGTGATTGCGTGATTGCTGGCGCTGGTATGCACACTACCTTAATAGTCGCATCACTACCTGTTGACATACAGGGCGTATTGAGTTTCAATGCGCCTTAAAAGGTAACATTGCTATATCGAAGCGGATGACGGGTCCGTGTCGTCTTCTCCACGGCGACCGGATGACAAAAATATTTTCGGACCGGTGGCGAACAAATTGGCTTCATCCACGAATACCTCAGTAAGACGCTTAGATGCGTCGATCCGGCCGCGCCATTCATGCACGGTCTACGCATAGCAAGTACCGGTTATTCAAGAACTATGGAATCCATGGCGCTGCAATTCATGCTGGACGCTGTTCCTCAGGCATTTCATTCCGATACCAATGTTTTTGTGGAAGGCTGCTTTATCTGCCTCGCGTGGCCGCGAATCGAGATTTCCGCGGATGCGAACAAAGTCACAATCGATTGCCCCACCGATGACACTCATTTTCCGCGCGACAACACGCCTTTGATTCCGTTTCTAAAGCAATTCCCCGACTTGTGTCTTGACGTCGTGAAAGCGCATCCCCGATTGCAAAGGGGGTTTCAAAACTATTGCCGCACGTCGGGGCAATGAAGCCACAGCGCGGCATCAACTCGTGGATACCTGTCGACCAGCGCAATGGCTCTCTGATTCGATCACATAAACTTTGATTCAACATAAAACATGATGAAAAAGACCAATCTGACAATTCTCACCTTCTGCGTCGGCGCATCGATCTTGTTGTCCGCATGCGGCGGGGGCGCCGGCAATGGTTCCGGCTCGCCGTCGACGCAAACCTCAACCGCTCAGAGCGCCGGCACCGTGACGCCGCTCACCTCCGGATCTAGCTATGTCGGCATGGTGGGCTTCGGCGATACGATTCGCGTCGATCTTGACCAACCCGTGGCAGGGAAATTGACGCTCAGCTTCGTCAAGTCGCAGTTCGGTCTGGCCGGGCAGGTGACGGGCTCCTATCAGATCAGCAGCACCAACCAGATTACAGTGTCGGGCCTGACGGCCGGCACGGGTTCGACACTGTCAGCCGCGCAGGCCGCGGCGTTGGGTCTGTCGCTTACGCTCGTGAAGGACAGCAGCGGAGCGGGCCTGCTGAGCGGCGCGCTGTCGAATGTGCCCAACCTGCTGGGCGGCGGGGGGCTGCTGCAGGGCCAACTTGCGCTGACCAACAACGGCGTGCCTGACCTCGCACAACTCGCGGGCACATACAGCATGGTCGGGTTGACCGGCGACTACAGCAGCCAGGGTGTGCCGGTCGACTCGCAGGCGCCGGAAGCGGGCCAGGTTCGCATCAATGCGGACGGCAGTGCGCGCTTCTGCTTCGGCAAGGTCTATTCGGATACGTGCACGGACATCGATACGTCGACCGGGGCGACGCTCACCGACACTGCAACTTTCTCCGCCGACCCCGACCAGACCAGCTATCCTGGCGCGTTTGACATGACGGTCGGCGGTCAGCAGGTCGGCCGTGTGTTCACCACGCGCCAGGGCGGCAACACGACGCTGTTGATTGATCGCTTCGGCACTGCACCCGAAGGTAATCCGCGCACGGGTTCGTGGGTGCTGACCAGCACTCGCACGTTGAATAGCGGCGACTACGACGGCAGTTGGGTCTGTACCGAACCTGATACGACGCCCGCCAATGTGCTGACCGGCAAGACCGATGTGATCCAGACCACCATCAGCGGTGCCTTGATGCTGAGCGCGGATGGTCAATCGCAATCACCGTTGTATTACAACGCGGCCTTCGACCTTGATGCGGCTGCGTTGTCCGGTGCCGATCCGGTGGTTGCGCAAGGCATTGACGGTCTGATTGCGGCGCAATTCCAGCTGAAGGCAGGAAAAGAAACCACCGTACTGCTGCCGGTGAACAGCTCGACGATGTACTGGCTCGACGAGCCAAACGGATCCGGCTTCTTTGTGATGGGTCTGTGCAACAAGCAATGAGCTGAGCGGGCGCGCATCCATATGGGTGCGCGCTTTTGTCCCGGGCAAACATCAGGTGTTGAGTTCAAGGATCAGTTGGATATCGTGCTGGGCAGATAGGACCGCATCGGTGTGCATCAACTGCGTTTCTGTGACCGTGGCCTCGATAAGTGCGAGCAAGCCACGTTCAACGTCCGACCAGATCGACCGGCTTTCGTTCGGCGGGTATCAGATCGCGACGTTCATAAAGCCCGCAATGGGCGTGCTGGAGGAGTTCGTCGAGCGTGAGCCATTCGGCGGCGTCCTGTCGCATCCGCACTTCAAAGGTATTAGCAGGTCCACGCCTGATGCTCGTAGAGTGTCTTATAGCGTTGATAGAGCGTGGGGAGAGGGGGGCGATCGTCGGGGTGGGCAGGCCGAGCCGCTCACCGATATAGTGCAACAGTTGGCGTGGCAGTGTGCCGACATGATCAAGAGTGTGGCCACTCGCCCGCAGAAAGAGCAACTGGATCGCGACGCCGGCACGGCGATCACGCCGAAAATGCTTGTTGACGGCGGCAATGTCGCTGTCAGTCACCGCGAAGTAGCGCTACACGTCGAATTCCGACAATTGGATTGGCGGGCGACGCTGTCCCACATAGCGAAATTCCAGACCTGGAATTTCCTGCCTCCCATCAAAGTCGCGCGATCCACAGTTGCGGGCGGGTATGTTATCGCAAGCGCTTTTGAGACCTTCAGACAACAGTTAGAGCCGATCGCAGCGGTATAGATAAAGGCTTTGCGGACGAACCGCCAGCTTTAGCACGAAAAGGACGATTACCCCTATAACGACGTGGGACTGATCCTTCTTGACCCTGCGTTTGCGTGACGGCGGCAGGGGAAACTTGATGGAACACCAGCTAAAGACCCAACCGCCGCGAAATATCTGTTAAGCGTTTCAGCCGTGGCTCACCAGCGATGCCAAATGATTATGGGAAGCAACCGCAGAAGACCAGTCAGGACAATGGGAGCAAGCACGAAAAAGTTGATCACTTTGACATACAGCGCTTCAGGGTCGACTGCTGAACTTCAGTGAGGGAAGCACAGGACTGCTCGTCTGATCTGTCACATCAAGCGAAGCAGGACTCGATGGAGGAGGGAGGGTAGGTCACGCCGGACGTCAACGACGAGATGGATAAAAACGGTATCTTCACGGACTTGATAAATGATCCGGTTTTTGCCGGACAGGACCTGCCGGAAACTGTCCTCGAACAGGCCCTCAAGTTCGTCAGGCGTGTGACCACTAGCGGGGAACTGGCGAATATGTGCGATCGTTTCCTGCAGTTGCGTCGACGTTTGCCGCCATGTTTCCCATCCGAAAGTCCGGACGACATAGCTTCTGAGTTCGTCGATGCCAATTCGCGCGGTCGGGAGGATACGGTATTTCATCAGCGGTTCCACCATCAGCGCAGTTGCTCCCGGCGGTCGAGGTCATCGAGTTCCGCAAAGAAATCGTCACCATCGACGTGATCTCCGCGCTCGATCTGCTTCTGGCCGATCGCCAGCAATTTCAGCATCGCGAGTGTCTGCTGTGTCGCTTCGTACGATCGCACGTCCTGGACGACGAGCTTTGCCTCACCATTCTGCGTGATGATGAGCGGCTCGCCGGAATCAGTCAGATCCTTGACGATTTGAGCGGCTTCGCTTTTGAGGTAACTGATGGGCTTGATGTGATCGGCGAGATGCATTGTCCGCTCCACGGGAGGTTCATCAAGACTGAATTTAAACCATTAACGGTTCGATGGCAATCCTGCCGTCTGATTAAATAAGATCGTATTTGACATAATTAAAGTTATCAACAAAATAGGGTCGGAGCGTTTTATCGGATTTGTTTCGGACCTATCTTGCGTTCAGCAGCTGAGCTAGCCTGAGTTGCGCTGGCCGACATGCTGCTTTTTTGTAGCATACTCTGTGCTATTCTTGTGCATATTTTGTGCATGGAGTATTGCTTATGAGCCCGGATTCCACTCACGCCGGCGCAACGACGCGCGCCAGCTTTGACCAGTTCATGGCCTCACTGCGCGATCCCGACAACCCCGCGCCGATCCTGTCAGCGCGCCGCTTCGGCGAGGTGCTCCACATCGATCTGCAGACACTCGCCGAGCAGGCGCACGTGCATCGAAATACCCTGAGCCGCCAGCCCGGCTCGGAAAGCGTCCAGCGGTTCCTGCGCGACGCACTCCGGGTCATCCGGGCAGCCACCGATATCTCGGGCGATGTCGGTCAGGCTTTGTTCTGGTATAGAAACGAGCCTCTGCCGGTATTCGATTACCAGACGGCCGAACAGCTGGTATCCGATGGCCGGACGGACGACCTGCTTCGTTACGTGTCGTCGCTCGAGGCGGGCGCAGCGGGATGATTCTCACTAACCTGTCCGGCCTCACGGCGTACCGTATGCACGTGCCCAAGTGGGCTGTAGCGCCGACCAGCGGCGCCGGCGCGGCGGTCGCGTCAACCGCATCGGACTGAACGCGCTCTACCTAGCCCTGGACGTCCAGACTGCGGTATCGGAATACGAGCAGATTTCCCCATTGATGCCACCCGGGACGCTCGTCAGCTACCGAGTTACTGCCGATCCGGTCGTTGATTTCACAGGTGGCTTTCAGGGCGGCGTCTGGTCGCCCGTGTGGGAAGAGTTCTATTGCGAGTGGCGCGGCTGTTGGTTTAACCAGCGCATCGAACCGCCAAGCTGGATCATCGCTGATGAAGTCGTCACCGCTGGGGCAAAAGGCAGCCTGTTCCGGTCTCGCCTGTCCGCCGAAGGGGTCAACCTAGTCATGTATGTCGACGACCTGACCCCTGCGGACCGGATTGACGTCCACGATCCCCAAAGTTCGCTTCCCAGGGATCAATCGTCATGGACATAGGGTGTAGTTGATCCCCGACGACGCTGGGTCGGCTGCGGTCTCGTCGTCTGGACTTGAACGTAGCCCGGATCACCGGACGACAAAAGCGTGGGTGTCCCGTCGTACCACCGTATCCTGACTCGCCAGCCACGTTCTTTGAGCTAAGGCAACGATCCGCTCTCGGCCATCCACAAAAGTCCGCGCTGCGTCGGCATCCGCGGGTAGCCGGAGATATTCTTTCGGCGCGGTGCAGTGCGATCGCACCTTCAAACTGGCAGCCGCGCGCCGACAGGGTAAGAGATACCGAGCGCCCATCTGGCAACGAAGCGTCCGCGACATCCAGAACGCTCATGAGACGCTCCTCATCAGACCATGCGCGGCCTTTGCATTTGGGGGACCCGCCGTAATCAAGTTACCAGAATGCGCTAACGACACTGACCGACAACGGGTCACATCGCCACCCACTTTGCCAGGAATGTGCTCGACCGCCCAAATGCAAGTCTAATAGTAAGAATTATCAGACTTTCAAGGGGCAAAAAAACGGCCCGCATAAGGCGGGCCGTGGTGAAGGCGGGGCGGAGAATGCTGCGGAACGACGTCCAGACCAGCAAGCCCTAACCCCATTTTTCTGACGCCAAGAAAGTTTCACTGGCTGAATCAGTAGAATACAACTTTCTCACCAACTGGGCAACCGATGCGCACCGACCGTCGGATCGACAACGTAGAGGCCTTACTGACGCCTCGCCAGCGGTTCTTCTGCGATTGCTGGTTCAATCTAGTGCACGAAGCCTCCCTTGACGCCTTCCGTGTTCGCGCTATGAATCCGGTGAACATCGTTCGCGAGTTGCTGAAAATGTTCGACGTCGAGCATGCGAAGGAGCCGGACATCGGCCGGGTTGCCCTCGAAGCGCGAGAGATCCTCGCGGACCAAACCATTCTGGGCGATCCGGTTTTCAATCCGGTCGCGGCGCAATTGTGTGCGTTGCTCGACGATGCGCTCGGTGGCAAACAGTCGAAGCCGGCGGACGAAGGTTCAAAGGCCGCCGATGCCGCGAAGGCGGCCGGCGCGTCCCTGATGAAACACCGGTCGCTGATCGACGCTTTTGGGCGCGAACTGCTTGACGCGTTGGAGCGGCACTTCGTTGCCAGATGCATCGCCTGGCTCTCTCGCGAGCTTTCTGTCGTCGACGAGGGAAGCAACTTTGATGAGGTCGAGCCGCATCTGGTCAAAATAGAGGCGGTACTGTCCACGCTGTTGAGCACCCTCGTCAACCAAGGCTGGAGTTTTGCGTCCCTTTTTACGCTTTACCGGTCGCTGCTGCTGCCGGTGGATGCTGGTGCCTCTGGCAAACCCTATGCGTTCGACGTGGCCTTGGCCGAGGTTTTCCAACGGCTCACGGCAGAACCAAAACCGTATCGCGTCACATTTGCGATCAGCAACGTGAGCAAGCCTACAAGCTTTCCCGAGCAGGTCGGCTCGATCGCGTTTAGCGTGAATCCGCCGGACTTAGGCGCGCGGTCAAGCGGCTATGTTCAACGCTATGCCCGGGCAGTCGGCGGACGGCTGTTCGCCACAATGGTGGTTGAAGCGCAGGACGGACGGATCGCTGGCTCAATTGCAAGCGATCGCATCGCGGCGGTTCTAGATGTGGTCCGTTACGACTATGAGCGCAAGAACCTCCAACTCGCCGACAGCTTTCTGGTCGAGAAGCCGGGCAAACATATCCTGTTGCCGTTGCCAGGCACCGTCCCGAATCCGGATTCTTCGTTAGGCGAAGAGCAACTCGGCATCTTTATGCGACGGCTTCAGGAACTGGTTGGCAGCGGTACCCTTAGTGCCGATACGAAGGACCGAATCTACTCGGCGTTTCGCCTGTACCGGATCGGCGCGGAGACCTCCAACTTCGAAAACAAGCTGATTAACTGGTGGACCGCGATTGAATATTTGGTCAAGGGCAGCGGAGGAGCGTCGGACGGGATCGGGGCAGGCGTCGAGCACTCGCTGGCACCAACGGTCACCCTATCCTACCTGCCGAAACTGCTGTTGGCCCTGCGCGTCCTGCTTGTGGACCAGTTGAAGATCGAACTCACTGACGCGGCCGGGACGCCCGTAGAATTGAAAAGTCTGGGTCTTGCAGCTTTCTACGCATTTTTGCAGGACCAGGCGCAGCGCGCTGCCATCGAGGCTGCATGCGCAGACCGTCCGTTCGTCCTCGTTCATCTGAGACGCCTTTTTGGAATATTGACGGACAAGGCCAAGCTCGCAGCAGCGCTTGCCAATCACGAGCGCCGCCTGCGCTGGCATGTGCAACGGATCTACCGTGCGCGATGTGACATTGTGCATAGCGCACAGCGAATGGTTGACGCGACACTCCTCTGTGCAAATCTGGAGTTTTATCTTAAGTCAGTCCTCGCGACGTTCCTTGAGGCTTTGCATCGCCATCCCACGATGCAGAGCGCGCGTGAGTTCTTCGAGCGGCAAGAACACGCCATTAGGCAGGTGCGCGCGGAACTGGTGAAGTCCAGCGATGCGACACTCGTTACTATGTTGGCGCGCAAGGACGCTGTTGCCGCCTGATCGATGACTTACACCGCGTTTTTTTGGGGTGCGGTATGTCTGTCCGAATCAATGCCTCTTTTTCCCCTGTCGATCGATATAAACAACAGATCTTTCTATTATGGATGTCGCGTCTGAGCTTCGCGCGACATTGAACTTTCAGGGAAAACGATAGCATCCAAGCGTTGACGATCCACCTTCCACGTTGCACGGCTAACGCTGTCTTTCGTCAACCACTGCCACGAGATTATTAGCCCACTTGCCACTGCTCGCTGCATCGCCCATTCTTGCATCTTTCCAGCTGCGGCGAGTTGGGCGGCTATACCCATAGACTCGTGACAAGCTGCTTCCGTGCCTGCCGTGATTGACTCGTAAGTGTGCGCTGGCTCTAAATTATCGCTGTCGAAGGGTGCTGGTAGTTCGAGGCGATTCTTCAGCAGCTCGCGTTCGTCCTGTCCGAGGCCACGGTATAGATCGGCAGAGTATTTGAGTTCGGTGAAAACCGTGCCGTCCTCAGAGATCTTTGGGGTGCCGAACTGCACGAAACGCAGGACTTCTCGCAATCCGATATCTCCGGTCAGAAAGCCGAACGAGAGACTTGAATCATGTGCCAGTCCAACGGCCATTACGGCGGAGATTCGGCTTACCAGATGCACGTCATTGAGCGCATTGAAAATCGAGTCGTCTCGCGGTTTGAGCACATCTCGTGCGCAATCATTTTGATGCAGGCACGCGATAGAAAAAACGAGAATGGGGTCATTGAGCGCCAGCCCTACGGACGTCGCGATGGTGATGAGTTGTTCTTGAATGCGCTTTCGCTCTACTTTTTTAGCTATTTCAACAAGCAGGCCTCGCGCCTGTCGAAAAAAAATCTCTCGTTGCGTCCCGAAGCCTTCCCGATGTTGAGTAAAGACGAGTGAGGCGAGGGATTCGTTTGCTTTAAGGTAGTCAGAATCAAGAGTCGCGGCTTTAAAAAATTTTCGAACCGCCGCGGTTTCCGCTTCTAGACATTCGGCCTTCTCCTCAGCCGTATCAAACCGCCCTTTCTCACCTTCGATGATCGAAACCAGCGGGCTGATGTAGCTTCCCTTGTGATCGATCGTGGATAGCGCGGTCAGCATAGCCCGCTTCGCGTCGTCTAGCTTCGGGTTGGCTCCATTCGCTTGCATGATCCACTCCACCAGATTTCTGTCGAGAAGCCATAGGCATCGCGCTGGAGCTTGCGCAATATCCAGATGGAGTGGAGTGTCGGTGTGCATCATTGTTTGTCCGGGGGTAAAGGGTGTACGGTATCCAAATATTGAAGTCACCAGCACAGCTTTGACCTTCGCGTATTCCGGCGCCAGGATCACGACGTTGCGAGCCGAGCCTACCGTCTCACCGTTTACGAGGGGCGTTCGAAGTGCACCGTGCGGTACTTAGCTCGGGCAACGTGTGTTGCGCAGTCTCACCTCTTGCGATCGTCGCGCAGACGAACGTTGCTCGGTACGCGCGCCTCTTGGTATCCGCTTCGCATGTTCGCCGGCACATGCATTCGCTGCCGCTGCAGCGGGACCTCGCCATTAAGCTCGATACCTGACGCCTCGGCCTGCATACGTACAAAGCCTCGCAGCATCTTTTCCCGGTACGTGTACCAGCCCTGTCGTTGGGGCACCCCCTCTAGTACCGAGCCATAGTTTTCTGCCTTTAGTCGACGCAGTGATTCCGCGAACTTTCCGTTCTCGAGTATTACTGGACTGTTGCGACGCTCGACAATCGACCGGTAAGAGTGCTGAATGTCCTTGCTCGGCCGGATCAAGTCCTCGCCGTCAGCAGTTGCCCAAACGAGGTCCTCCCACTCGGGTGCCCGATGCAGCACAGCTCGTTCGTACGGGCGCTTCAACTCGACATTGATTTGCTCGATTGCCTTTCGCAAGCCCAACTGGTAATGGTGCGGCCCCAGCGTGTCGCAGTCGCCGTCGTCATCGAAGGCCTGCCATATCATATGCTCGGTGATCAAGTGCACGTAGTGCGGGAAACCGTCACTGACAATCGCAATGCGCCAGTTCACATCGTTGTCCACATCCAACCCGAATTCCTGCGCTGCTTGGATGACAATCTCGCGTCGCGCATCCCAGCCAAGGCGGTGTACCTCGAACGTTGCGAGTTGGCGGTAGGCCGATTGATGCGCTCCGAGCAGTCCTTCGAGCGAGCGCCCAACGCCTGTGAAGATGAATTTGAGGTCCACTTCGCGGTCGCCGAGCGCTTTGAGTAGTGCCGCGAACCGGTTGCGTTCTTCCGTGTCTGGAATTGTGTCGAACTCGTCGATAACGACGACGGGCTGCTTCGAATGCACGCGCGCAACTTCCCCAAGCAAATCTACTGCGTCGCCGACCGTTCTGAGTTGCTCCTTCACATCTTTGGCGCTAACCTCTCGGCCCTGCTGCCACTTCAGCCCGCGCCACTCAAGCGAGATACCGGACTGCTCCTTGACGTTAGTTGTCCGCGAGTACCCGATCGCTTGATTCGCGATATTAGCGATGATGGAATCGAAGGTCTCGTTGGGTGAGCCGCCTACAATTATGGGGCGATTGTCCGCGCTCTGGTACTCGTAGGCTGCGGTTGCGCCTAATGAACTTTTGCCAACGCCACGGTCGCCAAAAATGAAGATGTTGCGCCCACGGGCCGATATGGCGCGATCGATGTCCTCTAGCTCACGCTCCCGGCCCTTGAGTTTCTCTGGCGTGCGCACTGGTTGCGCGGCTGATAGCGCGACCTTAAGTTGCTCGCGAATCGCCTGTTTGTCGAACCCCGCGATCGTCATATATCCGCTTCCCCAGAATGTTTGCTCTTAATACGCGTGCGTTTCTGCGCGTGGCGAGCAGCCAGGAGCCCTGACCTGTCGACGCGACATTAATGCGACCGATGACGCCAAATAGTACCGACGATTTACCGCTTGGTCTGCCCGCCACAATCCGCATGTCAAGAATGGCGTCCGAGTGTGGTAAAGCTTGCCTCATAGCGCTAGAGCGAATTAGCTCGGCTTTTTCGTGATCCGGCGACCCAGCCGCGCGTTACGCTAAGTCAACATCAACATCTGGCACTGTGTCGATCCGTGGTTTTGTCAGCCAATGTTCCGACTCTTGTATGAACATGGCTCGTAATTCAGGAAGGACGTCTATGTCGTCGCCGCTTACTCTAAAACCCTTCCGTTTGGTCTCTATCAACTTTCGAAACGACCGCTCGGCAGCGGCCATCTGCAAGCGACTATCACCGACGGCGCCGATCTCGTTGCGCACGCTTGCCGCGACACGCATAGCCTTCAAACCGTAATACGCTGCCCGCTCAGACTCGAATTCATATTGGTCGTCAATGCCAGCCCATAGGCCTGCGCGACCAATCCACTCGGCTGAGTAGTCAAACTCGCGGGGCATCGCTTTGACGGTTGAGACGAACCCCACCGATAGCTCTTCCCATTTAGGTTCAGGGTCGAACCGGAGGACGAACGCCCCTTGGATATTATCGAAAGCTTTCTCTTCGTGATTGTGATATCTGCCGATCGCTTCCTGAACGTCTTCGATGTAGGTGTGGCAGCTCTTCGCAAAGGCTTCGAGCTGCTGTGCAACGGCGAGTTTGACATGATCAATCCGATGTTTGTCCTTCGCATTTTCTCGTGCGCGATCCAGCAACTTCGAAGCTGCGCCCCAACATACGTTGACAAAGGCGCTGATTACAGCGCTGGACGCAACTACGGTTATCCAATCCACGCTTGTCACAGCCGTTGCATCCGCCATAAGCTCAATATCGCTATTTCACACGAAACGGCAAGATTAGCATGATAGTAGCGACTACTCGACAGCCATCTATCCGGTATCGAATGTCCACTCCCAAGTAATGCGCCCGATCGGTTCAACTCGACTTGCCCGTTGTTGTCATCGTTATCTGCCGTCGGGCTGTATAGATCAACAGCTTTGACTATTCGCACTTGTGCAATGCTCACGCGTTGATTTCTGTGGTCTGATCGATGATGCAAGCCTTGCGGGCAACGAACGGTGGCAATTCCAGCATCTACGGCCGCTTAGGAGATCTGGGTGACTCGGGTGACGGTCGTCGCAGCGCTTCAGCTAGCTACTCCTGCAGGCGGGACATTCAGGGTCCACAATTACCGGCACCGGGGGACAGCCATACCGAAGGTTCGCAGCAACGGAATACCGACCTTCCCGAAGTTGAGGTGAAGTCGTGGGAGGATTTAGCGTTATGGGTTAGAGCTGGGAGGGGCTGAAGTCGGCGCTGGCGCAACAGTTGAGAGCGGTGAGGATACGCGAGCTACTCCCTTACGAACGAGCGTCTCTAAGCCGTAGTCTAGAGATGGGCCGGTAGCGAGGATGTCCGCAATCAGACGCTCAGGATCGGCTACTTCGCGCTTCAACTTCTGCCATTCTTCCTTGAGGATCGACTTGGTAAAGCCGGTTGCGAACTGAGACTCGCTTTCCGTTAGGATCAATAGATCACGAATGTCAGTCCTATCCTGCTGCGCACGCACTTGGAGGTCAGCGAGTAGGCCGCGCAGCTTCCTGAGAGCATTAATCAAACCTTGGTGGGTCAACTCGTCATTGTTCAGTCGCATGGTGACGCGAACCAGAAGCTGATAGTGCTCGCTGTTGCTTGCCGCGATGCTGTGCTCAAACTTGGAGCGCAAATCTGCGCATTCATCAAGCTGGTCCTGCGGGCTTCGATTCACCTCGTACCATACTTCGTTCATCGCGTCGCAGAGACGCTTCCAGGCTTCCGTCAGTTCCAGCGTCAGCGCTATATAGTGGGAGGTTTCCGTGCGCAGTTCATCTATCCACTTTTGGCGCTTGTCAGCGATGAACGTGGATGCTGCGCGTGCTGTAGAGGTTCGTTGCACGTCGAGAGACGCGGCGGCTTGCTTGAATTGGCTGGCCGCTTGGTCAATCACCTGGTTGCGGCTCTTGAAAGCAAGGTAGATGTTGCCGAGGATGGACAGGGCGCCGATGGACACGGAGCCGATGATTGCCCACCCCGCCGTGTGGATACTCATGGCGTCTGCCCCCTTCTTGACTTACTCGCTACAGACGTGGGACGGATACTAAGCCTCCTCTTTTGCAGTTCGGCCGCTAAGGCGCCAACGTTGAGCAAGGGCTTTGCAATTATCGACTCAAGCAATTTCTCAGGCTCCGCGACTTCTCGAGCGATTCGGTTCCATTCCCCTTTAAATATCGCCGTGGTGTAGGCAGCGCATTTATCAAGATCTTGATAAATGTCTGATGACAACTTAGTTGCTAGAATCTCACGCCTCGCTATACCGTTTACCATGGTTTCTAATGCGTGCCCCACCCGATATAGCGTCTTCAGTAATTCGAGATGTTCTGTTTCTAATGGGTTCAGCCGAAATCGTATTCGTGTTAAAACCTGTTGGTGCGCGGCGTCGCGCTCTGTGTTGTCCCGATTCAACTTAATGTGCGCTTTCAGATGCTCACGCGCGACCCTCGCAGCATCCATCGGGTTAACAGTGTTGTCATCTTCCTGCTCTATTACGAACATTAGCCAGATGGCCACGAGCTCATGCGTGTTCGCTATGAAAAGGGCCATGTCGTCTCGAAGGTCGTCTATCCACTTTTGGCGCTTGTCGCCAATGAACGTGGACGCAGATCGGGCGGCAGTAACGCGCTGACCGTCGAGCGTCTTGCGCGTATTGCGCAGGCTTACCAGCGCGGTGATTACAACGCCAAATAGCGCGCCCGTTGCGCCGGCCACAGCAGTCATGCCTGCAACGAATATTCCGACGATGTTCGGGACGTTCTTAAGGCTGCTCCATGCGTCGGTGAGATTCGCGATCATTATTCAAGTCGTATATGGCCCTAACCGGGCGGCGCCGACAAATATACCTTACTTGTGACCCTGCTCCTGCTCCTGCTCCAGTGGTCGTTCGCGTTCGGTCTCGGCAATGCTTGCAGCCCATTGCGGTTGCGGGGCACAGGGTAGATGAAGTAGACGCCATCATCGTCCAACTGCGGCTCCGCGACTTCGAGCGTCACCAGCATCTTGCAACCGTCACAGTCCCACATAGCGACCTGCGACGGAGTGTGAGAAGACTCAACGCACGATAGGAGCTACTAAATCCGCGTTCGAACGTAGGTTTCGCCATCCCCTGCAAGCAACGCCTATAGCTCTGGTCCAGGGCAAGGGATGCGGGGCGTGCTTCCATTCGGGGGGAACGTACGCCGTTGCTTGCTTGTAGACATGTCTTCGCGCCGAGTATTCTCGGCTAATCGGTGTCCGGGTCCATTAGGCAACTACGCCCCGACCTTAACTTCCTGATAATGCAGATTAGGCTGCCGAAAGCCATCTCATTCTATGTGCGGCTTGCAGAAGCGAAGATTGGAAGTGCAAAGTCTTTTAGGATCAGGCCGGCAACACTGTCGGTCTCAAGCTTCCCGGTGCAATAAACTTTACGGCTTTAGGACGTTGGTTCCAGCGATGCGCCCTACACTCCAAGTCAGCATGGCGAAGGTGCTTGCGACAGCAACCCATTATTCTTCAGTATGCCGAAATACACTACGCATCAGGGAGTTTCAAACGTTGCGTTGTCGGATCCGGCACGCCGGCAAAGTGGTTGCGCAAACGGTCCTCGATGTGGGCGGCTTCCCATACCGCCGCCCGCTCGAGACCCAAACAGTCTTCCCGAGAGGCAGGGGTAATTTTTCCCTCGAAATAGATCGAAAATTTCTTGCTAAACATGTCGTGCATAAAAAACCTGGGCTTGATTGCAAGCCGCTCCTCAAGCGGACAGGTCCCAATGACCTCCCACTGCTCCGACTTAATCGCACGGTACATCACGCTAACCAGAAACAAAACTGGCGAGCCAACGATTTCCGGCAAGGTGAGTGGTTCAGTTGACCCGAGATCATAGAAAGCCATCAAGGGCTCGGGTAAAACTCGCCCGTATCCGAAAATGCCATTCGCAAGGTCGATTTTTACAACGTCACCGACCTTGCCTCGTCCTCTTATTTTCGCCATTTTTTACTCGTATGGAATCTCGGTCTTCGGGTCGGGAATAATTCCATGCGGGAGGTTTGCTCCTCCGCCGCCGCTTCCGCCAATAGGGCCAAACTCCGCTTCTGCAGCCCCCAAAAACGTTGAAAGTTTAGGATTGTAGGGCGAGATCCCGTTGATTGCGTTACCCGACGTTCCGCCCATAGAGCGCGCGCCACCGTGCGCGTCAATCAGCAATTGCTCCCGACCGCGAATCGCGCAGGCATCTGTGGAAGATACGTCAAGAACTGCAGGCCCGAAACCCCTATCACCCATGTGATGGTATCGATCGCGCCTCGCGATGTTCGCCAGCGGATCTCCATCGCCGCTAGTTCTGCCTGTATAGACTTCTCCGGTAACTGGGTTGAGCTTTGTGTATGTCTGGTAAGTTTTCTCTAATCCGAACGGATCAATCCACGTTACAGGATTCGCTAAATATTGATAGGTATTGACGCCACCAATCAAACCCACCGGGTCGCTTTGCACATACCGCCCCGTGGTTGGATCGTAGTCCCGATTCCAGTTCTGGTTTAGCCCGCTCTCTCGGTCAAAGTACTGCCCGGGGAACCGGAGGTTGCTCAACGACAGCATCGTCCCAGCCCAGTTGAAGCTGCCCCAGTTCGCCGCGCTCCAGCTTGTTCCCTGTGTCGCAACCGAATTACCGAACGGATCCGTAACATTGTCCCATACAATATTCGCGGATCCATCAGTCATCTTCTGTGGCGTGCCCAGCTGGTCCGTGTGGATGTAATAGATCACCGGGCTTGAACCAGTGTCATCCACCAGTGCCACTGGAACCCTGTCCAACCAGACATAGTCCCGCAGCACTGCGCCATAACCATCCGTCTCTTCCATGAGGCGGCCAGCGCGATCGAATATCAACTGGGTGGTGATACCACCCGCGATCTTCTGCACCCGCTGTCCCAGCGCATTGTAAAGGTAACTGCCAGCCACCTCGCCGTTCAGTGAGACGGCGGCGTCTCGTCCGTCTCCGTTCACCGTAAAAACGTAGGTTTGGCCGCTGTCGCGCACATCTTGCGACATCTGACCGCTCGCTTCATATGAAAAGTTCCGTGCGCTCCCTCCCGAGGTGGTGACCGATGCCAAACGGTTGGAGCTGGATGGATAAGCATAGGCTTCCGTCGTACCGTTGGCACTGCGCGATAGTCGGTTGCTTACCCCATCGTAGGTGTAGGTTTGTGTGCCATAGGTACCGCTTGCGGTCGCTAGACGGTTGAGATCGTCGTAAACCAGGTTCTGGCTGCGGGAGGTCGCCAGGTGGTCGGTGATCGATGTGATATTGCCCGACGCGTCGAAGCCGTTAGTGATGTTCTGGATCGTCGTCGTACCGTTTGTTACCTTAAAACCGGTTGGTTGGTAATCCAGATCAGACGTGATTGACGCAGCGAGACCGTTACCAAAGGTTAAGCCAGCGAGTGGGCCAAACGGTTGGTAACTCGCGCCAGCTACGATACTGACCTGCGCGGCACCCGAATTCTGCTGCGTCGTTACCGCGGTAATGCGGCCCGTCGCGTCGCGCGCGTAGGCGACGATACGGCCCGAGGGATAGGTTTCTGTGAGGATGTTATCGGCACGATCATAGGTGTAAGTCATGACATGAGACACACCCGCAACCAGCCTTGCGTCGGATACGACTCGTCCGAGCGCATCATAAACCGAGGCCGTCGAACCGCTTGGGTCGGTGAAAGACGTCAGGTGGCCGACACCCTTGTTACCGTTCGCCGTAGCGTCATAACCGAACGTAACGTTTTCCGAGGACGCTGTCGGAAAGGTCTGACTGATCAATCGACTGGCGGCGTCATATGCGAAATCCGTTTCTACGCCCCGCGCGTCCACCTTCCTGATAATGTTGCCGCTCAAGTCGTACCAGAATTTGTCGATACCAGTGTCCGGGCTCGTCCTCTGGATGGTGTTCCCAAACCCGTCGCGTACGTACGTAGTCCCAAGCGAACGGGCATCTGTCACGCCTATTACCTCGTCCTTGCCATTGAAGGCTGTCGTCGTGTAGCCGGAATCTGGATCGACTTCCTGATATAAGCGATTTAACACATCGAAGGTATGACCATAGACCTTGCCGCGTGGATCGGTCGTGGCTGTCTCATTACTGTTGAGATCGTACTTATACGTAGTGGTTTGTGACGCCGCACCGATGTCGGCCATCAGGCGGCCGAGTTCATCGAAAGTTGCCGATTGCTGCTTGGTGATGACCATCGACGCTGATTTGATCGCCGTAGCGGTTCGATTGCCCATCGCGTCAAGGGAGTAAGTGATGCTCTCTCCCAGATTATTGGTGATAGCGGTCAATCTATGCGCGTCGTCATACGCGTAGGTCAGTGTGGAACTATCCGGAAAAGTAACATCCGTGAGGTTTCCGGCGAGATCATAGGTAAAGCCAGTTTCAGATTGATCCGCACCGGGATTTATTGTTACCGAGGTGATGCGGCCGCGATCATCATAGGTGTAGTTACTCACGACGCCGTTAGGATCGACCGAAGACAGTGGCTCACAGCGTCCGTTCACGGAGGTAATGCTGGTGACCTGTCCCACTTCATTGGTGAAAGAGGCAACGCAGCCTTGAGGCGTATAGGTGTAGGCGACCGTATCAACTGTTCCGGTAAGCGGTCCATCAACGGTATGCAAAAGGCCGGTTGGGAAATAGGTGTATGTCCACGTCCTTAACGTTCCATTTGTACTGTATGGAGCGGTGGTCGTGGTCGTATCTGTTTCAGATTTTGTAGTTAGTAAGCCGGATGAATACGTGTAGTCGGTTGTCAAGCCCGGTTGCACGGTTTCCGTCGGCAAATTATAGATGGCATCCCAGGCGGTAGTAATGGTTCGAGCCTGCTCCGTCCCGGAGGCATCGGTCTCGCTGGTTACATGGCCATGTGTGTCATTAACGTATTTTGTTAGATTTCCATTGTTATCAGTGTGACTCGCGATATAACCGTTGCTATCGTAAGTGAAGCTTTCCGATGTCGCTGCCGTGTTCGCGCTTGCCGGGCCTGAAATTCCGGTGATTTTTCCTGCTCCCGCAACTAGGCCAAGCGTGTAGATCATCTCCTTGCCGAGTGCGTTCGTCGTTGTAACCGTCCCTGCTCCGTTGCTGTTCAGGTTATAGGCGAGGGACGTTGCTTCGACGCCACCTGCGTGCTCACTACTAACAGCGCGCATGGTCGAATCGTATGACCACGTTGCATAGCGGGTGCCCTTCTCGTCGACAATTCCTGTAAGAGCGTACGGATACGAGGCGTTCTCATATAGATATTGAATGGTCGGCGAATTGCTGCCAGGAAAGTTGACGTTTACCAGCTGGTCTGACGTCGAGAGAAGATTCGCATAGCCATATGTATAGAGCTTGCCGTCGGGGTCGGTCATCGTATGGATAACCCCGTTTACGACCGAAAACGCAAGGGTACGACCAAAAGAATCCGTTACCGAAACAAGATTGCCATCGGCATCGTAGGTCAGATCCTGCTCGTAGCCCGATCTCGTCTTTATCGAAGTCAGCTGGCCATTCAGTGTATATGTCTCGACATTGTCGTTCTGATCTGCCAGCACCCAACCCGATGCTCCCAATGACGTAAGTTGCATATTGACATCAACATCACTTGGCAGCCACGCTCCGGAGACGTTGGTAAATGAATATGTCGCCCCATCGGGTCGAGTGAACCAAACGATTGTTGAAGTTGAAGCATCTCCGCCGTTGTAGCGAAAACCCCGGTCGAAGTTGGAGCGCCAGTTAAAACCCAAGGAAGATTTCTGCTGTGACTGACTGTTGTAGTAACGAACGAACGCTAAAGAGTTTTGACCGTCTGTTTCGAAATCGGTCGTTACTTCAAATTTATTTCCAATATTCAAGGTAATGGGATTTCCTACCATTCCCTCACCTGAGCAGCCACATCCCAATTGTTTCTCTGGGACTGTAACGGCAAGGGAGCAGCCGCTTGGAGCTAATCCGTCGTATGTGTAAGGCGCCGTGCAAAACAGGAAGGCTTCGCCATCTATAACCGGATATTCTTGAACGAAACTGACCGAGTAATGTGTCCCGATCATTTTTCCCGTTGCGCTATAAATTGGGGGGCCAATCCCTAGACAGTATCCCAGGACTGCAGCGCCCCAAAAGTCGCAAACGTCCTGAGGAGACGCGCAATTTTGCCCGCATCCGCTGGAGGTGGTAGTGCCCCAGGCCGCCAACGCGGGTTTAGACAAGATAAGTATAAAAATTACGATGATGACGCGGAAAAACGTACGAATGGCAGCGACCATGAGTGCGTCCTTGAAATTTTTTTTATTAAATTATTAATCAGGGAGTTACTTGCGACCACGAGAAAGCGTCGACTATCATATGATGTGTACTATTATTGTCTACAATTAATCCGACTTTTGAAATAGCCGATCCAAGATAATGTGTCGCGCTCACGGTCTGGATCGTTTCCCAGTTCTCCTGATCAAACGACGCGGAAAAAACAAAATTACCACCGGTTAATTGAAGCCTTAACCAGACAGGTCCGTTCTGGTTAAATGCTCCGAAGAACGCTGTCGCCGAATAGAACGTATTGATACTACTGAACTGAAACTCGTTGAACGCGCCTAGGCCATAGGTATTATTCCGCCAGCCAAATGCATCGTATTTGCCACTGCTGTCGGCAACTCCAATACCTATAAACCAGTTGTTGGCAAGAGACGACGCAAGATATACACATGCTGTGACTGTAAATGCTGACTGCGATAAAACGGGCTGCTCCATGCTCGACATGGTATTGGTGCTGCTACCATTATTATTCATGGTCATTCCACGACCGCTTGGCAGATCTGTGAGCGTTGCTGTGATACCCGCTGCAGTCACAAGTAAGAAGGCGTTTGCAGACGGTGGTTGCAAAGAGGTAAAAAAAGGGCTTGTACTCCCCCCTCCACTGGCGCTGGTCCAGACAGGATTGGCATTCGATCCGCCCGTCGAAAGTAGCTGGCCGGGCGTCCCTGGTGTTAATGCAGCCCACCCGGATGTACCACGATAAAGGATAGAACCCGGGGTTGCGCCAAATGCTGAATCTAGCATGCCGGAAGGCGCTTCTCCAGAAACCGTGTTCCCATTCGAACCATACACGCCAATCTGCCCGGCGTTGCCACTACTCACACTACCTTGTTGGCCAATACAACCCTGTAACGCGTTGAAATTGGCCATCACCTGGCTAGCATCCGCCACTTGGCCGTTCGTTAAATTGTTGGGTAAAGTCGCACACGTTGCGTTGGCGGGAATAGCGTTTAGAAAAAATAGACAAGTAGTCACCATGGAATACAGAATGTAGCGCCCGCGCATCATGCCCCCGTTTAATCAGCCAATATCTCTAAATTATTTATCCAAGGCGAAGCCCGGCCGTTAGTGGCGCCGAATTCTACGCACGACCATCATAGCGAGAGAGGTCCGTAGTTTTTTGTCTAATGAAATTTATCTTTTTGATGTGTAAGCGCCATTAAGCTCTGGCAATTGATATTGTCCAGTCAAGATCGGATGAAAAGGTTCAAATAGCCTCGATTGGAATATATCTCTCACCCATAAGTGGTTCCGTCTAATGATAGAGTGGAGTTTATAAGCATGCGCATCATTTCTGTCAAGTAAAGATCGATAATTTTATAAGTTAATATAAAAATAATGCAGCGCAGCTTATTAAAATGCAGTTGGCATAATTTTAAAAAGTAATTAATCGTCCCGCATAAGCGCCGTGGGAATGGCCTCCAAGGTTACCGGGAACGCTCGGTATCGTCGTGTTTGAGGATAGTGGAGAAGCATTCCTGCAGGCGAGCGAGCGAGATGCTACCGCCACGACGTTCGCTGGGAAAGCCGCGACCGGTGTTTTCCGCAATCCCGCGGTTGAGCGCGAGATAGATGCCGGGCTAATGGGCAAGACGGCTCGAGAGTGGGCGGCGTTCAAACTGTTCAGCGCAGGTGAGAGATACGCCACTGTTCGGATTGGGACGTGATTTGGGAGGTGTCCCCACTGCGCGCGGCTACCGCGTTCTGAACCGAGCTTATTTCTCCCGGCTTCCCAGGTTTCACGGAATATGGGCTAGAATTACTACTGTATATTCATACAGGTAAATTCCGGGTCCGCCCTCCCGTTCATGCCGAGTCCATGCATCCCGCCCTTTGGCGCGGAGCCCAGCTCGCGCGCTGCACTGGACGAACCGTAGACACGGGCTATGAAGCGCTTTCCGCCGAGCTACCTGGCGGGGGCTGGCCGCTTGGCGCTCTGATGGAGTTACTTGTCCAGCAACCCGGAGTCGGCGAAATACGGCTGCTTCAGCCTGTGCTGGCCGCAGTCAGCAAGCGTCCTGTCGCCTTGATACAGCCGCCGCATGTGTCCAATGGGCTAGCGTTTTCGTACCTCGGTTTGCCCGCCGCGAAACTCGTGCGTATTCGGGCGCCCAGAACTGCGGACGCTCTTTGGAGCGCGGAGCGGATATTGCGGACAGGCAGTTGCGGCGCCCTTCTGTTCTGGCAACCGCACATCCGGACCGACGCATTAGGACGGCTCCATCTTGCGGCGCAGGCGACGGAGACCCTCCTGGTGCTTGTCCGGCCGCTGGCGAGCGCGGCTGATGCGTCGCCGGCTGCGTTGCGCTTAGGTCTGCGCCCTGCTGAAGGCGGACTGATCGTCGATGTCCTGAAGCGTCGAAGACCCATCAGAAACGAAACGTTGTCCATCACCCTTCAACCCTCACCGATTCTGCTAAGCCCTGATGGCCGTGTTCGTCGCCATTCACTTACCCCGCCTGCCGCTGGAGGTGTTCCGTCCGAGGTGGTCGCCTAGGACGGAGCATGGATGTGTCGTGCTCGATCGGGAAAAGATGCTCATAGCGGATGCGTCGGCGCGCGAGGCAGGCGTTGCCATCGGCATGCGTCGCGGCGGAGTCATTACGCTCGCCGAGGAAGCGCTTGTCTACGATCGGGACGTTGCGCGCGAACGTGCCCTGCTCCTCGATATTGCCTATGCGGTCATGCGATTTACGCCGATGGTTGCCGAGTGCGCCGAAGACACTATCGTTTTTGACATCACGGCAAGCATCCGGCTCTTTGGCGGCGTTCCCTGCATCCGCCGCTCAATCAAACGGATCGTCGAGGCGGTTGGCGTCACGGGTCGAATCAGTGTTGCTCCAACCCGTCAAGGCGCGTGGCTTCTTTCCAGGCGCGGAAAGACAAGGGTGCTCAAGATGCGCTCGCTGGAACGTACACTGGACACGATGCCATTCTTCGTCGTGCTCGAAATGCGTCGCTTCGCCGACTGGTTTAGCGGGCTAGGCTGCGTCCAGTGAAGCGACATCCGCCGATTTCCACGTGCGAGACTTAAAAAGCGGTGTGGCGTCGCGCTCCTCGACTCAATGGACCGGGCATACGGCCTCGCACCGGAAATATTCGAATGGCTTCAGGTACCGCCCGCTTTTAACGCGCGCGTCGAATTGCCAGATCGCGTTGAGCACGCGGACGCAATCCTTTTTTCCGCTCGCCTGCTTGTGGTGCAGCTGTGCGGCTGGCTCAGTGCGCAGCAGCTGGCACTCACAAAGGCAACGGTACAACTCGAACATGAGCGTGGCCGGGATGCCATTGAGCCAACGACCATTGAAATTGCGCCCGCAGAGCCGATGTGGCACGAAGAGCACCTGGTGCGGCTGCTCAAGGAACGGCTCGGACGTATCGAACTTGGCGCGGCGGCCATCGCGGTAAGCCTGAGCGCAACACAGGTAGCGGAGTGAGGTTCTTCGACCGGGACAGGGGAGTAACGGCGATGCCTCAAATCCATCGGAGTGCACCCTCTGTTCGTCCGCTGCCAGTGGCGGATCTCGCCGAAACCACGTTGGAATGGACCCTGATAAGGCACTCCGACAAAAATCACAGGGCGGCCGATCTGAACTCCGCTGCTAATGAATTAGCGCTCAAGACGTTTGAGTTCGCGCATGAAGGACAGACGATGCCTCCGCTGAAAGTGCCATACAAACCTCAGCATGACGAATCGGTCCGCGGATAGTTTATGGTGGGCTACTGCGCGTAGTGGCGGACCGTTATCGACGGCGGATTCAACCGGTCGATGCAACGATTTGGTTAAATCGCTCGGCTGGTGTATCGAAGCTTAGTGTTTTTCGGGGACGTTCGTTTAGCCGCCTGGCGACGGCATCCAGTCCGGCCTGTGAGTAGGCAGATAGATCAGTACCCTTGGGGAAGTATTGCCTCAGAAGCCCATTCGTATTTTCGTTCGAACCGCGTTGCCAGGGATGCTGTGGGTCGCAGAAATAGACCTCAATGTCGGTTGCAACGCTAAAGCGGTGGTGATCCGACATTTCCGATCCCCTGTCCCACCTCAGCGATCTATAAAGTTCTCTCGGGAGTTTGCTGGCGTGTCGTATCAGCGCGTCGACCACAGCCTCAGAATCCTTGCTGGGCACTTTTACCAGCATCACGAATCGACTTTGACGTTCGACGAGAGTTGCAATCTGGCTCGTCGCGTTGCCATACAGCAAGTCACCTTCCCAGTGCCCAGGTATTGCGCGATCCTCCGCCGTCGCGGGGCGTTCACTTATCGATACGGCGTCGCGAATGTTCGTGCGACCCGCGGTTTTAAGTGTGTGATGACAGGACCTGCGCATGGTTCGAAAGCGTCGCAAGTGCTCAAGCAGTTCCTTTTTCAGGGCACCACGAGCTTGAATATAGAGGCTCCGGTAGATTGTCTCGTGCGACACCAGATAGTCCTTATTGACCGCATAAGCATGTCTGAGCCAACCGGCAATCTGCTCAGGGGATTACTGCAACTTCAGCTTTGCAGCGACCACTCGCGCCAGCGTCTGGTTTTGCATCAGTTTGCAAACCTTCGGCCGACGTGCACGCTCCCACGCAATCGCGTCCGCCTGGCTTGCCCGATAGCCCTGGCTGCCTCCGTTGCACTGCAACTCACGACTTATAGTGGAAGGAGCGCGTCCCAGCCGGGCTGCTATCGACCGGATCGACAACCCGGACACCAGTGAACGGGAAATCTCCTCGCGCTCCGCGAGTGTCAATGCCTGTGGCGCACGATGCCTTTGCGGTGGCTGGATGCCACCGTTCTCCGATAGTATTCGCTGAATCGAAGAATGGCCCCGATCAAACAGTTTGGCAATCTGATGAATCGTATCGCCCTTGCGCCATCGATCCCACATCAGCGCTTTCTGGGTCTCGGAGTAATAGATTCTCGGTCGCTGTTTCATTTGCAACACCTCCGCTGCTCACGCAGATTCTAGGTGTTGCATCGACCGGTTGAATCCGCCACCCTGAACGGACGTTACGGTCTCTCAAAAGCCGCCGTTCAGAGCAATGTCACCATCCCGCGCACGTGCGACAGCGCCACCCACACGTTGCATGACCGCATGGATACCGTGCCGACATGGACGCCAATCTACTTCGCTCTTTGTAAGAACGCGAGAGCTAGCTGGAGCAGATCGTGAATGTACGGTGCCGTCGAGCCTATAGCTTCCTTAGCATTCTCATAGTACTCGCGAAGCACCCGATCTCGGTTAACCGTGTCGAGTTGGGCGGCGACCTCGGATGTATTACCTAGATAGCCATAGATCCTTTCTAGTGTAATTCTCAATGTATCTTCGTCTTGGTAAGGGATTTTGATGCAACGCTGGCCCTTTCTATCAACAAAATAAGCAACATTTAACTCGTTATGCTCAGGAAGGGGGCATCGAAGCTCTGTCAGTTCGTCGGCCTGCGATAACACCTGATCTCGTCGCATGATCACACCTTGGTTTGTTCGATCGTTGCCGATGCGCTGCGATAGCTTTCTGAATTGCTGAACCAACTGGGGCGATACTTTGGTAGTTGATGCGATTATTACTAGCGTGTCACACGACGGGCACTCCTTGATGATGCCATTGGAGAAAAACGGATAGGCAGGAGTTGCATCGTCCCATTGCTTAAGCAACTGGTCATCAGCGTGGGCAATATTGCTGAGAATTGCCAAAATTATTAGAAAAATTAATTGCATATACTTCATCTGGTGTCCCCAGAATATTTCAGTGAAATGGTCGTAAAAGTCAGCGCCCACGTGATTCCATCGCTCGTGTTGAAGCTGAGTTGCGCTGAGTCGGCTCTATGGAGCGCGCGGATAACGTAGTCATGTACTGCAAGATTGTCAATCGTCATATCGCCGGCGAGTGCCTGCACCCGCCCAGGAGCGAGGTAAGCTTGATACTCAGCGGTGAGATCCCGGTACCTGGCCAACCGTGTATCGATATCTCGCGGCGAGCTGTCCGTGCCAGTTGGCAACTGAGAAGCCGTCACATTAGTCTGAAGCCGTCGGCCAACCAGTGTATTGATTGCGATGCCCTTCGCTTCAAGCGACGCCAACTCCCTTAGTCCGTCCGCGCGAGCTGGCGATGCGTTTTCAAGACCGTCGAGCAACGAGGCAGATTCTCGCAGTTGCTGTGGTGTCATATGAAACGCGCGCGCCGCTAAAAGATCGACGAACATCTCATCGGGTTTTCGCATGATGGCATACAAGGGCGAAAGATCAACTTTTCCACTGGAAAAATAGTAGGTGAAGGCCTGCTGCAAAAAAAAAGTCTGACAGTCCACCCCAAACGCAGAGACATGGGCCGCCTCGTGGTCAAGTATCAGCTCTTGCTCGGCCTGATCCCAATTTCTCTCGAAGGTATCGGGAATGTACAGATTACCGAGGAAATCAACTTGCGGCGAGAAACCTTCTGCATGGACAACATAGACGTCCCGGCCTATCGTTGATAAAGAATTGTTGGTGAATTTTTGAAAACGCTGAGCCGCCAACTCGCGACGAAAAAATCCCGTGAGATCTTGCCCCTCATCTGAAGATTGTGATGCCTTGTCGATCAGAGTCACCAGCGTATGGATATGGTCCGGAGTTAGAACAGTCGCACAGTCTTCCGGAACACCATTAAATGTGCATTTGTCAGCCGCGTATGGATCGTTGTGCAGCCGAAAAGCCCATTGCCGCACGGCCGAATCGTTGACCTGAAGTTTGAAGGGAGATAAAGACACGTTGGCAAACACTGGCAGATCTTGATGTCGCATCCAGCTGCGGGTTTCTTCGTCTTGGGGCAGGTAGGGTGTTTTCGAACTGTCAAAAACGGAGGAGGCAGCAACGACCGCGAGTTTTGCATGCCAGCGCTGCGTTGTCGGACTTGCAACCGGAAGGATCTCTATGTTCGAAAGCGACACGCTGGCGTGCCTCGCTACGATCTCTTTCGCTACTCGTCGCCGGTCCATTGAGGTGCTGTCAAACGCCTCGTAGAATGGCTTTGATATGTTGTCGTTTTGTGTATCACAAATACGTGCAAACCCTAATCCCATGCAGGTTGCGGCGCCGGAAACCATCACCTCACCGATGCCCCCGCTGCGGGTAGTAGGATCTGAAGCACAGCCCGTTAGCGCGAGACTGATGACAAAGACTGCGCAGCGCGTGAGGCGGCCCTTAAGACCAGAATGCTGTTGGGCTATATCTTCGGCAGAGGGAGCATTGTCTTCGACACTATTCATTTTTTCGACCGCGCCGGATTTTTGAATATTGTTCTCAGGGGACGTGTATTCGGTATTCCTGCAGAGTGTAGTATCGCGAATGCGGCGGCTTCGATTGATTTCCGCCCATCTGGTACGCGCGAGGTCGGCCGAGATGTTGCGGTGTCGCGTCCCTACACGGCTCGAACGAGCGTTCGAGTTCGTCCGTCACTCACGCCGGCTGGACCTCGGTCCTTTCAGCAACTGTAATGCTGCTGCGCCGAATCTTGCACGTTCTTGGCATGAAGTGCACTCGAATCAACGACACGAGATTGTCAACGATTTAGCCTCTGTCGTCGAGCGGCCGGTTGTGGCCGGATTTTGCCTGTCGCTGATCGCCAGTTTCCTTTTCCACTTACTTCGGCGATGCGCCACGGATATTTCACTTTCCCTGGCACGTGCTGGTCGCTCGATGCCACTCGTCGTGAAAAATCGCTTTAAACCCAACAAAGCATTATTCACTAATGGTGGCACCCGACAGCAAGACAAGGGCAGACTCGACTTTGGCTGCACCAACAGATTGCGGCGTCGCAGATGTGACACCGTTCCGCCAACAGACTCCGTCCGCGGATTATTCCCATCGTGGAGATGGAAGGACACAATGCGCGCGACCGGCATGATGCCCCTGAGCATTGAACGCCGGTCTACCTCTTACAGGTTTGGGAATACAGGCTGCTCGCTGGTCACGACATTGATTGGCATAGGGATAGGTGACCTCTCGGTTCCCCGGAGAAACGCTGCGAGTTGTCGCTCCGCATCGTCGAAACGATATTGCGGAACAGAAGCAAGTTGCCGGTCGGAAAGCGCCAGCACGCTCTCGAATGCGGAAACAGCATCGGGATCGAGGGTCCAGCTGCCCGCGTCATCCGCCGCGAGCGTTGCTTCGACGGCAAACTCGATGATCTTGAAGTTCTCGACGGGCTCTTCACCGTACCCGGCACATTGCACGTACCACGCGATGTAAGCTGCGTGAATAAGCTCGTTGACCGAGCGCGGATAACCGTGGCCGGTGCGCCAACTGGCCAGCGCGAGGTGGTAGGCCAATGACCGCTCTCGCGCCAATGCTGGGCTCATCGGCAGCAATTGCGTTTTCGTCAGTGGCGAGCGTGAACGGACCCCGCCTTTTCGTCTTGAACTCATGCTGCAGATGCTCCAACTCCTCTTGCCAAAAATGTGACTCGTCTGGGAAATCGCGCGATGGATCTCCCAGCAGCCCGCAGCGTAATTCGTCGCCGCCAGAAGCAGCCGCTAACTGCCCTCTTTTCCGCACCGCTATCTTGTAGAGCGCTCGCGACACGATGCGTTAGCTCTTCAGGTTGATTTGTCTTTTTGCCTTACCCAGATTTCGGGGAGCTCACCATCAACCTCAACGAAATGTCTCACAAGGCGCGTAGGCCTTCACAGCTCCTTCGAATGCCGTGAGACGCGTTTGTTGCCTATCGCTTGAGCGCACGGGCACGCGCAATCACTTCGGCTGCGATAGTCTGCGGCGTCTCCAGCACAACGCCGCCATCCCATTCCAGGGTTACAGGCGCACCGCAGAAAGCACAGGTAGAAGTCAGGCCGTCATGCGAGTCTCCATCGAGGTGTCGTTCGCCACGCTTGCCGCAGTCTGCGCACTTGTACACGTACGGGACCTTGCCCATATTTCTCCCTGTTGTCTCGCGTTGATGCGAAGCGCCCGGCACTCGTCGCGTAGCCGTGCTTAGTCCTTCGGATTATGAGCGGTCTTGGTGTCGCCAGGAAGCCTCGACGTATAGGCCTGAAGCAGCTTTCGGGCGTCCGCCAGATAGAGCTCCGGGTACCGGGCAAAACTGGTCCGGAAGGCGTCATCGGTTTCCTGCAGGCGGGGCGAATCAGGCTGCTGCCCATTCCACATCAGCACAAGCGATTCAGCGCCAGAAATTGGCCCTTTGACGGCCAGCGTGCCCACCATGAGCCGCCCCGCCTTCGCCGAGACCAGACAATCGCCCCAGATGCGTACGACCGCGTCAACGATGGCCGACGCCGGCGGAGTCAAGGGGGGAGCCGCGCATGCGAGCTGCAGGTGCGGTGGCATCGGGCCGTCGATCGAATCGAAGCACGCCAGGTTCTCGACGTCCCGGACGAGGCGCCGCAATGGACGGTTCCAGGCGTAAATCAGTAGCCGCACGCGGTCGGCGAGATGTCGTGCATGGTCATCCTCAATATACTGCTCTTTCACATATTTCCCGGTCTTGCCGGACCTCTCGTCTGTGTCGTTCTGTCATGCCGCCCTCGCCTATACGGCTTGCCACACTGGAACTTGAGGCGTCTGGCTCGCTTGCGCAATTCTCGATGCCGTCCGGGCAACCCTGGCGGCTGCCGGGCGCTCCGAAGTGGACGATTCGAAGTAGGAGTTGTCGCGTCGCGAGTGGAACATCCGATGATGTCGCGCCAGTCATGTCTGGGCGAATAAGCCAGGGCAGTTCACCAACGCGATCGTCAAATTGTGCAGAAAAGATTCTGCGACATATCGGTGCGTCGGTCGTCATTCTGGTCCGGATGATCGTCACTTGTGATCATGGGCGACCTCGTATCGCTCTTGCGACAAGCTTCCGAATCTCGAACCACCAGTTGCTGCTGGCACCCGCGGCTGACAGTTGGAATTGCCCGCTGGGCATGGGCTCCGGGATGAGAAAATGGAGGGGAACGAAACGAGGAACCTGGAATGATCGAGTTCGTTAGCGAGACCCTGCTGGCGACGCTTTTCCCAGAGGGAGTGGGCGGGGCAGGCGCGTTGCGCGTAACCGAACCTGTCCCGGTCGATGACGCAATTGAAGCGAGTGGCATCGACTTCGACGGCATCCGCTACCTGGTCTCTTTTGCTGACGTAATGACGTATGCGGGCCACGACGAACAGTTTGTCCGAGAAACCGCCGCTGCATGGAATGGTGCATTCCTCCCCGCTCCAAACTCCCGGCTGGTCAAGTTTTTTCGCGCCGAGGCGGATCGGGAGACAATGTTTTACCCAGCGAATGGCCGCTGCCCGGTCCCGCGATGATCTGGCAGTCCAGCGAGGCACTCGGCATGACGCCAATCGCGCATGCCGATGCGTTTCCGGAAACGACGCAATACTTTTACATGCCACAAACGGGCAAACTGGACGCGTTATATATAGGTTGGTGAGGAAATTTGGGCGCGGTGAACTCGGGGAACGTTTCGCTGTGTGACCCGGCCAGCATCCGACGAAGGAGGTTTTTATGGCTTTGAACGCATCTAGCAGGCTACGCCCGAAGGTGATAGCCCTGCAGAAGCGCGGCGTTGCCGTGATTCTCCAGCGAACGGAAGCAGCGGTCGAGAACGGTGCACTGGCCGGAAAGACGGCGCGCGAGACCTACCGTGCAACGGTACGCGTGCGTACCCGGCGCACTGCGGAATCAGAGTCGTAAATGGGTGGATTTTTCTGAGCGAGACGCCACCGGAAGGTGGCGTTTTGTTTTGCGTCGACGTTCAGCGCTCCTCTGCGTTCTGGCCAGATCGTGGCTGTATCGACAATCAGTCTCCGAGACGCAACTCGAATCCAACGTCCTGCAGACTGCGCCTTTACCTGGTGTCCTGTCCGTGATGCATGTCCTTAACGTGCAATATGCACATCTGCCCGACGCGAATCGACACGCAGGATGTTCCCTTCTGGTGTGATCTGGCGTGGAATATCCGTCCAGTCAGGCTCGGCCATTTTCGATCGACCCACAGCCTTGCAGCATTCTGCGGTTGCTTGAGGCAATGGCACAGTTCGCGTGTGCGTCCGGTAACGAATCGGGTGAACCGGCGCATGATGATGCCTGGATCGCTTATGCAATGACCCGGGATGCTGCCTTCCACCACGCGCCTCGGGCGGGTTCCAGACCTCGATATAGTGTTCGTCTGCCATCACCGACGACGCGAACATCAGCAGAATCACCCCCGCTCCCAGGTATCGACGCATGCATTCTCCAGAGTTGCCATTCCACCTATCCCTTGCACAACTTCGCGGTTCCGACGCACCCGCCGTCGCAGCCGGCGCAATAGTGCCGGTCCCGTAGAGATCGGTCAACTGCCCAGACATTAGTCTGGCCGTGGCTGGGCGTCCCGACCGTGCGCCCGTTTTCACGCGCGTAAAACGTCGGCTCCCCAGCCTTGCCGCGGCGAATGGCTTCGTCAATCTCCGTCTCGCCGAACACCCTATTCATGCCCGCGACAAACTCGGCAATCTCGGGCATTGGGTGTCCAACAGGCTTCCGCACACGCATATCTATCTTGTCTACCCGCCGATAAGTGTCTATCCACTGTCACTCAAATCCGTGTAGGATACTGTATATCCATACAGGTATTTTTGGCAAACATGACCTTGCCCGCGCCGTCCCCGGAAGCTATTCACCCGTCCTTGTGGCGGGCGTCCCAGCTTGCGCGCGGGCGTGGGCGGGTCGTCGACACCGGCTATCCGGCCCTGTCGGAGGAGCTCCCGGGCGGGGGCTGGCCGATCGGCGCACTGGTCGACCTGCTGGTTCAGCAGGCCGGCGTAGGAGAGATGCGCCTGCTTCGCCCCGCGCTCAGCACGCTGGGTAAGCGCCCGGTCGCCATGGTGCAGCCACCTCATGTGCCGAACGCACTTGGGCTCGAATACATCGGCATGACGCCGGACCAGCTACTGCAGATCCGTGCGTCAAAGACAGCAGACGCCCTGTGGTCGGCCGAGCAGATCCTGCGTGCCGGAAGCTGTGGCGCCCTGCTCTTCTGGTCGCAGTACGTCCAGACGTCGTCGCTCAGACGGCTTCATCTGGCCGCGCAATCATCGGAAACGCTCTTTTTCATGGTATGGCCGCTGGCTGCTGCGCAGGATGCATCACCTGCCGTTTTGCGGCTGGCGCTACGGCCAGAGCGGGACGGCCTGACCGTCGACATCACCAAGCGACGAGGTCCAGCACGCGCAGAACCTCTGTCCATTCCACTTCAACCAACACCTGTCCTGTTTTCACACCATGCGCGTATTTCTCGCCGTCCACTTGCCCCGGTTGCAACTCGAGGTCTTCCGGCCAAAGTGGCTGTCTGAGCCAACGCATGGCTGTGTCGTTCTCGACAGGGGCAAAGTGCTGGTAGCGGACGGCGTTGCGCGGGCAGCCGGTGTGCGGACTGGCATGAAGCGCGGCGGCGTTCTAACGCTGGCGCCTGAGACGGAAATGGTCGAACGCGACACCACGCGCGAGGACGCAGCGCAGCGCGAAGTCGCCCTGGCGCTCATGCAGTTTTCCCCTGACGTCGCGGTGCTGGATGAGGCCGTCGTGATGGCCGACATTGGCGGCAGCCTGCGTCTTTTTGGTGGACTGCTTGCGATATGCCGCGAAGCCCGCCGCCTCCTCAACGCTATTGGGCTTACAGCGCGCATCAGTGCCGCGCCGACGGGCCAAGGCGCCTGGCTACTGGCGAGAAGCGGGAGCCGTCGCGTGGTCAAGCTGGACTCGCTCGAGCGGCAGTTGTCCGTGTTGCCCCTGCTATCCGTGCCCGAAATGCGGCAGTTTGCAGACTGGTTCGCAGGTATGGGTTGCGCCACGATCGCCGACATCCGGAGGCTGCCCCGGGCCGGTTTGCAACGCCGTTGTGGCGAGCACCTGCTCGATTCGCTGGACCGTGCGTTCGGCACCGCACCCGAGCTTTTCGACTGGCTGGAATTGCCGCCGACATTTTCTGCCCGGATCGAGATGCCGGACCGTATTGAACACGCCGATGCCGCACTCTTCGGTGCACACCGTCTGATCGTGCAGCTTTGCGGCTGGTTGTGCGCCAAACAGCTTGCTCTCACGGGAGCGACACTGTTGCTGGAGCACGAGCGCGGCAGGCAGGCGATCGAGCCCACGCCGATCGACATTGCGTTAGGCGAGCCGACGTGGAAAGAGGATCACCTCGTCCGGCTGATCAAGGAACGGCTTGGCCGCATAGAACTGACAGCGCCTGTCATCGCCCTGCGACTCGACGCAACGAACGTCCAGCCGGCCGAAGCGGTCTCCGATACGCTATTTCCAGAACCCGGCGGCTCTGCCGAGGACCACGCACGTCTGCTCGAATTGCTCGTCGCACGGCTGGGCGAAGACAACGTGCTGCGCCCGGCGCCGACCGCCGATTACCGCCCTGAGATTGCCAACCGGTGGGTGCCTGTCGCGAGCACGTCGAAAAGCACAGTGCTTCCCGAGGGATTTCCGCGACCCACCTGGCTGCTCGACAATCCGGTGCGGCTCCTGATGCGCCAACACCGTCCGTTCTATGGCTCGCCCTTGCGCATGGTGTCGCCGGGCGAGCGCATCGAGGCCGGCTGGTTCGACGGCGAACTGGTCACGCGCGACTACTTCGTCGCACAGGGTGACGACCAGAGCTGCTTCTGGATCTATCGTGAGCGCGTCAGCAGCCGCGACGCCGAAGACGATCAGAGGTGGTTTCTGCACGGCATGTTTGGATGACATGCGATGGATACCAGCTTCTCCACCCTCCCGGATTACGCGGAACTGTTCTGCTTTTCGAATTTCACGTTTCTGCACGGCGCATCGCATGCGGAAGAGCTGGCCGCACGCGCAGCGCAGCTCGGCTATTCTGCGCTGGCGATTACCGATGAGTGTTCACTCGCAGGCGTGGTCCGTGCCCACGTCGCGGCAAAGTCGGCAGTGCTGCGGCTCATTGTAGGTTCGTATTTCAGGCTGGTGAATGCTGACGGCTCCCCTGCCTTCGGACTCGTCCTGCTGGCAAAAAACCGTGAGGGGTACGGCAACCTGTCCGAATTGATCACCCTCGCCCGTACGCGCGCACCGAAAGGCAGTTACCGGCTCACGCCGCAGGACCTGTCGCGACCTGAGAAAGACAATCGGCATCTGCTCGGCATGCCGGACTGTCTCGCTATCCTCGTTCCGGATTTTCCGGCAAAGGAAGATGTGCTGGCCGCACAGGTTCAGTGGCTTGACGATACGTTCACCGGTCGCGCGTCGGTCGGACTGGTGCTACATCA
Organism: Paraburkholderia fungorum; assembly: GCF_900099835.1. Classification (NCBI taxonomy): domain Bacteria; kingdom Pseudomonadati; phylum Pseudomonadota; class Betaproteobacteria; order Burkholderiales; family Burkholderiaceae; genus Paraburkholderia; species Paraburkholderia fungorum. Next base: position 355,453 of record NZ_FNKP01000004.1, on the reverse strand, counting down.
GCGCGCAATGGACGACATCCATCGCGGCGCCGTCGAGTTCGTCGCCCGCAACGCGGACGTGCCCGTCGTGGCACTCGGCAACGTGGTCATGCACGTGCGCTCACGCAAGCCGCTGCAGGACACGATGACGGCCATCCGTGTGGGCAGGCCGGTGCACGAATGCGGGTACGATCTGGCGCCCAATGCGGAACAGCATCTTCGTTCAAGGCTTCGACTGGCCAACCTGTATCCGGTCGATGCGCTCGACGCGACCGTTGACCTCGCTGCCCGTTGTACGTTCTCACTGGATGAACTGCGCTATGAGTATCCCGACGAACTGGTTCCTGCTGGCTCTACGCCGGCGGCCTACCTCCGGCAGGAAACCTATTTCGGCGCACAGCGACGCTTTCCATCGGGCATTCCACACAGCGTCCAGGAGCAGATTGAACACGAACTCGAATTGATCGCGGACCTGAAGTACGAGCCATATTTTCTGACTGTGTATGACATCGTGCGCTTTGCGCGCAGCCAGCACATCCTGTGTCAGGGACGTGGTTCGGCCGCCAACAGTGCGGTCTGCTACTGTTTAGGCGTCACCGAGGTCGACCCTGCCCGGGGCAACATGCTGTTCGAGCGCTTCATCAGCAAGGAGCGCGGCGAGCCACCCGATATCGACGTCGATTTCGAGCACCAGCGACGCGAAGAGGTCATCCAGTATATCTATCGCAAATATGGTCGGGACCGGGCAGCGATCGCGGCCGCCGTCTCGACATACCGGCCACGCGGCGCGCTGCGCGAGACAGGAAAAGCGCTCGGCGTCGATCCGCAGATCGTAGATATGGTCGCGAAGTCGCACCAATGGTTTGACACGAGTCAGGACCTGCTCGGGCGCTTTGCAGAGTCGGGCCTCGACGTCAGCAAGCCCTTGATCCAGTCATGGGCTCGACTTGCGTCGCAGCTGCTGAATTTTCCCCGCCATCTGTCGCAACATTCTGGCGGATTCGTCATCAGCCGCGGCAAGCTCACGCGGCTCGTTCCCGTCGAAAACGCGGCGATGGCGGACCGCAGCGTGATCGAGTGGGACAAGGATGATCTTGAATCGCTGGGGCTGCTCAAGATCGACGTGCTTGCGCTCGGCATGCTGTCCGCTATTCGGCGCACCCTGGATCTGGTTTCAGAGCAGCGCGGCGAACGCTTCGAGATGCAGGACATTCCACCCGAGGATGAGGCCACCTACGACATGATCTCGGCCGCCGATACTGTCGGCGTGTTCCAGATTGAATCGCGCGCACAGATGAGCATGTTGCCGCGCATGCGGCCACGCACCTTCTACGATCTGGTGATCGAGGTCGCGATTGTACGGCCCGGCCCTATCCAGGGCGGCGCCGTCCATCCGTATCTCCAGCGACGCCAGGGTTTCGAGCCGGAGACCTATCCAAGCGAGGCGCTCAGGACAGCTCTGGGCCGCACACTAGGTGTACCGATCTTCCAGGAGCAGGTGATGCAGGTCGCGATCCTCGCGGCAGGATTTACCGCCGGCGAGGCGGACCAGCTGCGGCGCGCCATGGCTGCGTGGAAGCGCAAAGGCGGTCTCGAAAAATACTACGATCGCATCGTGTTTGGCATGCAGGAACGCGGCTATGAGCTCGCATTTGCCGAAGGCATCTTTGAGCAGATCAAGGGCTTCGGCGAGTACGGCTTCCCGGAAAGCCATGCGGCCAGTTTCGCGCTCCTCGTCTACGCCAGCAGTTGGCTCAAATGCCACGAGCCCGAGGCGTTCCTGACGGCCATGCTCAACAGCCAGCCGATGGGCTTTTATTCGCCTTCGCAGCTGGTGCAGGACGCCACGAGACACGGGGTCAGGGTGTTGCCCGTTGATGTGACCGTGAGCGGATGGGACTCGTCGCTCGAATCGATTGCTGGCCAGATACGACCTGCTGTCCGGCTCGGACTTTCGTTGCTCCGCGGCATGAAGGATGGCGCCGCAGAGCGCATCGAGAATGCCCGCGCCGTGCGGCATTTCGAAAGCGTCAACGATCTGGCCCGTCGGGCACAACTCGACCGGAAAGACCTGCACGTCCTTGCGGACGCGAATGCACTGACCTCGCTCGCGGGCAATCGCCGCGAAGCGCTCTGGCAGTCGGTGGCCGCGATCCCTGACCGGGACATGCTGGCTACCGCTGCCGTCCAGGACGAGACGCCTGCGCTCGGAGCGCCGACGGAGGCTCACGACATGGTGGCCGACTACCGCTCGGTTGGCCTGACACTCGGGCGACATCCGCTGGAACTGCTCAGACCGCAACTGCTCGAAAACCGCCTGATGCCGGCGTCGACCCTGCGCACCTATCGCGACGGCCGTCTCGCGCGAGGCTGCGGGCTGGTGACGGTACGCCAACGGCCTGGCACCGCCAAGGGCGTCATGTTCGTGACCCTCGAAGATGAGACGGGCAACGTCAATGTGATCATCTGGCCCAGCCTGCTGGAGAAGCAGCGGAAGGAAGCCCTTGGCGCCCCTCTGCTTGCCGTCTATGGCACGTGGCAATGTCAGGGCGAAGTCCGGCATCTTGTCGCCCAGCGGCTCGTGGACATGTCGCACCTGCTAGGCGGACTGACCACCGTCAGCCGGGACTTTTGCTGACCGCGCACAAATGCGTATCATGGACAGGCACCATGGACACACACCACGGAGGGTTCCATGTGTTACTCGGCTCAGATCGTGGCGGACTACCGCAAGTTCGTGCGCATGTTCGGCGCGCTGATGGACATTCACGAGTTCGCGCGCCTGTTCTTCGAACGCGCTGAAGGCATCAGCAAGGCAAAGGTGCCCAAGGCCATGGAAGACGCGTTCGCCCAACCACAGTCTGAGACTGACGCGCAGATCAAAACACTGATCGAACGGTTCAACGCCGAACAGTTGTCAAAACTCGAGCAGGACCTGTTTAAACAGCGCAAGCGGCTGGCCGATGCCGAACGGACACTTCAAACGAAAGTGACCAAGGCGGCGACCGAGAGCCAACGCATCGCTACTGACAAGATTGCCTGGGCATTGCGCAAGCTCGATGACATTCGACGCCCTGAGCTTCTACCTCGGGACTCACGCATTTTCCCGGGTCAGTACGCGCCTGTCATGGTCATGGAAAATGGCCAGCGCGTGATTAAACCCATGCGCTATCAGTGCCGTATTGCCGGGAAGCCCGCGTCCTACGACGTCAAATATCCTGGAACGTACAACGCGCGGCGCGACAACCTTGAAGGGTTCTGGAAACCATGCTTTGGGTACACGCATGGCGTCATGCTGGTCGACGTTTTCTATGAAAACGTCAGCAAGGCGAAATTCGAAGGAACGCTTTCAGAGACACACGAACGCGATGAAAACGTCGTTCTGGAGTTTCGCCCCAGTAACGGCGAACTAATGCATGTCGCCTGTATCTGGTCACGCTGGACAGCACCGGGCGAGCCGGATCTGCTGTCGTTCGCGGCGATCACCGATGAACCACCACCGGAAGTGGCGGCTGCTGGCCACGACCGGTGCATCATTCCAATCAAACCAGAAAACATCGACGCGTGGCTTAACACCGATGCGTCGGATCTCGGAGCTCTCTATGCCATCCTCGATGACCGCGACCAGCCGTATTATGAGCATCGACTGGCTGCGTAAGGCGGCACAGTCCCGACGGCCGTGGCGATGTTTCCGTATCTGAGCGCTGAAAAGGCTACCTGCATATCCCGATCGTCCACGGATGCGCGATAGAAGATATCTTCAGCAGCGCTTCGCGCGCCCAAACCGTTCAACATGCTTCATCACTTCGCGGACGCTTCGGAGCGCCATTTTGCAAACGCTCCGGTTATACGATGACCGTTTGATGTAACCGGATGCGGCCTGCTCATCTCCCGCAACTCACGGTGGCGGGTGGCCCCGTGCTGCATCGAGCAGCCACCGAACACGACCAGCTCAATACGACCCAACCCGGTCATACAGCTTCCTCCAAACCGGTCATTCAGCCGAATCCATGTTCAGCGAACTGGAGTGCCGGTAAGCGGCCGCTGGCGAACTCACCCGATCGGCCAAATCCGGCCGGTCGTGACGGGAATACTGCCCTCGCCTGAATGACCGGACAAATCCTGAAAACGACCTTCCTCAGTCAAGCGAAGAATCGCAACCCGCGTCAGTACTAAACCTGTTCGAGTTCGGTCTCCTACTCGATTACCGACAGCACTCGTGCCGGGTCGCCCTGCATCCGTTTGCTCTTTCTGGCGCTTGCAGCATTGCTCTGATAGATCAGCGCCAGCGCCAGGGCGAGTAGTGCCATTGCGGCGTAGCGCCGGGTCCCGAGTTCAATCACGGTGTTGCCGAGCCATCCAAAATTATCGATCAGCAGGCTCATCAGAAGCTGTCCGCTAATGACGGCGACAGTCGCCGCCGCTGTACCCACTCGCGGCATTGCAAACACAATGACGAGCATGTAAATGACGCCAAAAAATGCGCCTGTGATCTGCCAGCGCGGTGCGGTGAACAGCGTGAGCGCGTGATGCCCTTCTGCGAAGAACGAGATCACGAACGTGACTAGCGCGCCGAGGGTGAACGTCAGCCAAGCGCTTTCGAGTACACCTACGGTACTTCCAAGTCGGCCATTGATGGCCGATTGCGCACACAGAACAGCGCCGCTTGCGACCACGAGAATCAGCATTGCAACAAACATTTTTCTGCTCCTTCAATGTATCAACCAGAGCGCAGCGAGGATCGCGATCAGTGCTCCGACGCGGTAACGGTCCACTTCCCTGCGGACACTGCCCAGCCAGCCTTGATGGTCAATGATCAGGCTCGCTGCCACCTGTCCAAACAGAATGCCTACCATCGTCATGCCGACGCCGATGTGCGGGGTAGCAAGGGTTAGCGCGAGCACATAGATCGGCCCTAGTACGCCGCCGGTCAGCATCCATCGCGGTTGGGAAAACAGCACGCCCAGCTTGGCGCGATTGAACACAAGCCCAAAGGTCAGCAACAGCGAACCCATTCCGAAGATTCCGAGCGTCGCCCAGCCTTGTCCCACTTCCTGTCCCAGTGGGCCGAGTAACCCCGCCTCAACCGACAACCCCATACCGGCAAGCACGATCAGCGGTATCAATAACAAATTCATCATCTGCTCCCAAAGAAACGCATGGTAAATCGATGCATTTTCTGGAACAATCCAGCACAATTCGAAAACACTAATGCTTTTTCGGCAACTTCATGCAAATCAAGGCGTTGCGGCTTTTCGTGCACGTGGCGGGGACAGGCAGTTTTAGCGAAACCGCCAGGCATTTTGGCGTTCCGGGTTCGTCCGTCTCAAGACATATCGCTGCGCTCGAAGAGGATATAGGCCAGCGGCTACTGTTCCGGCATACGCGTGCAGTCCGGCTCACCGAGGCTGGAGAGCGCTACTTTGTGCAGGTCAGGGAGGCACTGGAACTACTGGACGCGGCTACCGAGACAGCGGCCGACAAGGATGCAGCGCCGCGGGGGCTGGTGCGCGTCAACGTACCGGTTGCGCTAGGTCGGCGGCACATTGCGCCTTTGATTGCGGAATTCCAGCAACAGCACCGCGAGCTATCCGTGGAACTCATGCTGACAGATGCTTTCGTTGATCCGGTACAGGAGGGAGCCGATGTCACGGTACGGATCGGCAAGCTTGCTGATTCAAGCCTTGTTGCACGAACACTCGGTCCCCAACGCTATCTGGTTTGCGCAAGTCCGAAATATTTGAAAAGGAACGCTGCACCGTCAGAACCGAGTGAACTGAAAACACATAATTGCCTCATCTACAAAGGGCATCTCGGTGTTCAGCGCTGGTATTTCTCGCGTCCCGACGAACTGCACTATCAGCCTTTCGAAATAAGCGGCGACCTTCGCAGCAACAATGCCGAAGTTCTGGTGGCTGCGGCGCTGGCTGGTCAGGGAGTCGTGCTGTTCCCTAGCTGGCTTTACGATGCAGACGCGTTGAAGGCGAAAAAGCTCGTTCGCCTGTTGCCTGACTGGCTGGCCTCGGTCGAACCGGAGCCGTCGGAGATAAACCTGGTATTTCCTGAAAGCCGTCTCCGCTCTCGAAAGGTGAAATTGCTATCCGACTTCCTGCTCGAACGAATCGGGACGCCCCCGTATTGGGAGTTCTGATCGCCACGGCCAAACGTCTTGAATGACCGATGGCGAATGGCTAGCAGTCAATCAATGTGCGTTACTTGGAGGACCGTTTTGGGTCGGGCTGAGTCCGTCCACACTTCAAACTCATCGCCGGAAAGCGGTCAGTGGAATTCAACTGCCTGGAAGCGGCCACTTGGCAATGCGTCTTCCCGACCCGTTGCAGACAGTCACGATTGCCTCAACCGGACGCTCGCGAGCGTATTTGCCGTGCGATAAAGGCAACGCTACACTGCGCGGGTGATGAGGAAGTGCCTGCCAGTAAGCTTCAGGCGAGCCACCTTTTTAATGTCAGTAAAGACCGTAAGGCGATAGAAGGAAACAATGACGTGACTGCTCCATTTTCCGGCGCGTGCGCTTGCGGATCAATCCGCTATGTATGCTCGCGTGCCCCTGTTGCGACGCTAAACTGCCACTGCTTGGACTGTCAGCGCGCAAGCGGCGCTCCCTTTGCGTCCGGTTTCATCGTCCGGGTGTCCGACGTGACGATAACGGGCTCGCCGAAGACGTACTCAGTTCGTGCTAGCAGTGGCAAACTCGCGACTCGCAGCTTTTGTTCCGATTGCGGCACTCCTCTTTTCACGCGTGGGGAAGCTGCTCCGGAAGTGATGTCCATCCGCTTCCCGACGCTGTACGATCCGTCGAAGTTTCAGCCGATGCTGGATATCTGGACATCTAGTGCGCAGCCATGGACTTGCCTTAGTCAGGCAACTCCACACTATCCCCAGTCGCCCTAATTTGACTCCATGCCGGTCGAACGACCGTCCTGCCGGAAGTATGTGCCGGCCAAAACGGTGGGCCGCATTGGACAGAGCTGAGTCCGACAGTTATCGCCTCAGATCGACCCGTTGCGGACTCTCGGTTTCTTGCAAAGCGGCCGTTCAGCGGCGAAGAATGCAAGTCAGTGCAGCGTGTACTATGCACATTCCCAGACATAGGGAGGGTCGCGATGGAAAGCCTTTTAATCACTTCGGGCCGAGCGAATTTGGCGACGGACGTCATCGGAAGCGGTGAGCCGATTGTATTTCTGCACGCTCGGGTCGCGGACCGCCGGATGTGGGGCCACCAGATGCTTGACATTGGCACTGGCCACCAAGCCATCGCCTATGATCGACGCGGATTTGGCGGAACAGTTGCCGAAGCGGAGGACCACTCTGCCGTTGAGGATTTGATCACCGTTCTCGAATCAGTCGCAGGCGGAGCCCCTGCAATACTCGTTGCCTGCTCTCAAGGGGGAGGCATCGCACTCGACGCAACTCTTCGATATCCGGCGTGTGTTCGCGGTCTCGTTCTTATCGCGCCGAATGTGACAGGCGCGCCGAAAATGACTCACGCAGGGCGGGTTGAAGATTTGGTCACCCGCTTGGCGGTGGCTGAGGCACAGAATGACACTGAAGAGGCTATCGCGATTCGAACGACTCTCTGGCTTGATGGTCCGTTTCAATCTGAGGGGCGCGTGACGGGTGAAGCTCGTAGGCTGTTTAATGAGATGAACGCTGTCGCTCTCGGTTTGCGGTCGCCGGGCACGAATACTGATGCACCGATCGCCTATGGGCGGTTGGGCGAACTGTCAGTGCCGACTTTGGTGATGTGTGGGCACTTGGACCTACCCGGCATTCAGGAGCAAAGTCGTTACGTCGCGGCCAGCGTAGCCCGCGGGACGTTCCACCAAATATCGAGCACAGCGCATTTGCCGTCCCTTGAGCGGCCTCAGGAAGTCACGAGCGTGATCGCGGGTTTCATCGAGCAATGTCGATCCCAGCAATAGCTGAGGACGCGAAAAACCCGACGAGGACTTTCCGGTGTTGCATGAAGTGATTGTTGACGATCTAAAAGATGTTATCGAGTGACGGTTGTTGGCCGAAGCGGGGCCGATAGCGATCGGTTCACGCCGGCCCATAAAAGGGACCGCCGACCAGATGTCTTGTCGATGGCTGCTTTCACATAACCATTGAGATTTACACCTAGCGTGCTGCCGCCCACAGTAGCGAAAGCCCGGATGACAGCATTAATCCATCGACGACCAGCTTGAAAGTACCCGGGCTCATGCGCGTAACGATACGGCGTGCGGCGAACGTCCCGGCCATCAACGCCGAACCGGTGATTAATCCATCGAACACGACCGGCAGCGGCAGTGCTCCAAAGTGATTGAAGACCATAACCTTGGCACCGTAGACCGCGATAGAGCCGGTGGCTTCGGTCGCTAGAAATGCGCCTTTTACCAGACCATATCCCATGAACACGGGTACGGTAATCGGGCCGGTTGAGACAACAATACCGGTGAGAAAGCCCACCACCGCACCGATCCCTGCCAGTTGCAGCAGCGAAAACTGAATTGCATGACGAGCAAGCCAGCGCCGCGTGGGAACCATGGCGACAAAGAATACGCCGAGCGCAAGCTCGACGGCATGCGGTGGCAAGGCCAGCAGCGTGCGCACGCCCAAAGCCGCTGCCGGTACAGCAGTCACGCAATAGGCACAACATGCGCGCCAGTCAATCTCGCGCCACCACGAGAGTACCTTGCCGAGATTACCCATGATTGCGGCAATCGCCATGATCGGAACGGCCTGTTGCGGGCCATATAGCATGACCAGAACAGGCATCAGCAGCATGGACGATCCCGTGCCGATTACGCCACTTAAGGTTCCTGCGAGCAAGCCAACGCAAAGCACCAAGAGATATCCCATCTCAGGCTCTCCACCGTAGAAAAAAATGAATTTAGAGTCATAGCCGATAATGGTTCGCAGGAGAAATCGATCGGCATTCGATATCGCGAGTTCTCGTTAGCGCTCGATTTAAGAACGGCTAACTGTGAATCGCTCTCCGTCTTGAACGACATGAGCGGGTTCGAGTTGGCTCTGTGCAAGAAACTTGCGAAGAAATGCAGGCCTGATGTCCAGTGACGATACTTGTACGCGTGGAAACCACGCAAATTCGAGGCGTTTGCTTCCTTCCACACCATGGTGGCGCCCGGGTAAATCAAGCATTGGCGACCCTGCTTTTAAGGTGGCAGCAAAGTACAGTCCGATCTCGTGATGCTGTCGACTTTCGTGGGAGAAAAAATTTTCCACGGTCCACAACATCTTTCCCACATCAATATCCGCGCCAACTTCCTCCCGCATCTCTCGGATCACAGTTTGCTCTGCGCGCTCGCCGGGTTCTACTCGACCACCCGGCAAGCACCAGAAATCCTGACCTTCAACTTGATGCAGTAAAACATGGTCAGACCTCGTAATAACGACAGCTGCTCGAAACTGGAAACGGTGAGTTCCTAGGTCGAATGCGATCATCTTTCCTCGCTACGTTGGGCGATAAAAGAGCGTGCTGTCCATGCGCCGCCGAGGTCTGCTTTCGGCCGTAGGATCGTCATGCGTTCGCTCAGGACACGGAGGTTAGCAAATCGCTATTACGGTAACCCGACTAATCGCCACTTCGTCGACAATCAAGCCTGTGCTGACGAACGACTGGTTCTGGCCGTCAGCGTCTTATGCGACGGGCATATCTCGACCCGCACCGGTCAATCAATAGTCGAATACCCGCTACTGACCGAATTTGCAACGTGAACATTGCGCACGTAGAGTGTGACGGCAAAATTCTATTGCCGTATCGACGCGTTCGACTGCCTATTGGCAGATCAGCTGTCTATGTGACCCTGAACCGCTGGAGCACCGATGAGAATCCGTATTGCGACGGTGGCAGATGCATTGCCACTTGCCAAATTGAAACGTGACACATTCCGGGAAACATTTCTTTCGGAGGGATACGGCATCGACTACCCGCCGGGCGATCTAATCAAGCATGAGGAAGAAAACTACTCGATAACAACGATCACAGACCAGCTCACCAATCGCGAAAATCGCACCTGGGTAGTTGAGTGCGAGGACGGCGGATTGATTGGTTACGCGCAAGTGGGGCCGTGCAAGCTTCCGCACTCCGATGTGCCAGAGGGGGCGGCGGAAATATATCAAATCTACATTCGGCGCGGTGCCCAGGGAACGGGTGTTGGACGAAAGTTGTTTAACTCGGCACTTGCCTATCTGGCAGTGGAGCGCCCCGGCGCGGTATGGCTCGGTGTATGGTCCGGTAACACGAAGGCCATTGCCTTCTACGAAAAGGCAGGGTTTAGCCTCGTCGGCACTTGCGATTTCAAGGTCGGCGAATCGACTGATCTACATCTGATCTATCGTTGTTGATTCGTGCGGGCGCGATCAACCGGCTGCGGCGGTCGAGCGGCTTCTTGGGCAACGATAGTCAACGATCTAGAGGGCGTCGTCGATCGGCCGCTTCTGGCCGACCACTGCCCGATGATCGAGCGTTACGATCGCCTCGGGCGCGGATTTCATGCAAAACGCATGATTCGGACCCGTTGCGGTCAACCAGCTTTCCAGAAAGCAGCCATTCGATGGTGGTCCGCGCCGATGTCTCAGCCGGTCAGCATGATTCGACTGCGATAGCATTCACGCGATGCGCGTCAAGCGATAGCATCTGTGCAAGCTTTCCCAGAGGTGCTCGTTGCCGCTCCGACATCGCAGTCGAGCACAATTGTAGGACTGCGTCGGCGGTATCCACTTCATTGCGCAGGCAGTGATCTGTGAGTTGATGATCGACTCGTCGAGCAATTGCGGTCGCGGTTTCAATCAAGCTCAATTGATCACCAAAGACACGCTTGATGCTTGGAATGAGCAGCGCGTAATGGGTCGAGCCGAGCACGAGCGTATCCGCGCCGTCCACGAGCATGGGTGTTAGGTACTTCTCGAGTAGCGCCTCGATCTGTGATCCCGCAGCCTCGCCTTGTTCAATGAGCTCTACCAAACCGTGCCCAGCCCGACATATGAAGCGACAAGCATGGCAATGATCTGACAGTAGCTCCTGCAATCTCGGGCTGCGCAAGGTCGCGGCGGTAGCCAGCACACCCACGATCTTTGTGCCGGAGATCTGTACCGCAGGTTTGATCCCGGGTTCAACGCCGATGACAGGAATCGCGAGTCGACTACGGAGATACGAGATTGCGTGCGTCGTAGCCGTGTTGCATGCAATCACGAGCAGTTTCGCGCCTCTTTGCACAAGCCATTCCGCAAGCGCTAAGCTCCGTTCTCTAATGAATTCGTCGGGCTTTTCCCCATATGGCGCGTAAAGCGAATCCGCGACATAGACGATTGCCTCTCCCGGTGATCGACGGCGAATCGCCTCGACGACCGATATTCCCCCCAAACCAGAGTCGAAAATCCCGATTGGCGCAATTCTGCTGAGCATGAGTTAGTGTTTTGGCGTTGGGTTGTGAACGGGGCCGGGAGGCAGGACGTGTATTCACGGTAAATTGTTGACGATTTCCGCAAACATGTCGAATGGCCGACTGTCGCCGGATTCAAAATACTGTTATCGAACCGCAACGTCCCCTCCCCACGCTCGACTACAACCAGTCCAACGTCTATTGTGTTATGCGCGACCATCTTTAAACTTCCATCCGGGACTGCTCGATGCGCCTCGAAGATATTCTCAAAAAATGGAGGGACAACCCTTCCACAACGCGCCAGATGGCACTTCTTGAACGAATCTCGGCTGCGCTCGAGGCTTCTCCCAGTTGCATCGGTGCGGTGGTCGTTGGCTCCTTTGCAAAAGGGAATGCTGATCGCGTATCGGACGTCGACCTGGTTGTCTTTTGCTCGGACGGCGCTGAGAATTCGCTAATTAGTTCGATAGAGCAGCAGATCACCCAGTCGGATATATTCATCAAGTTTGATGGCATACATGATCCGAAAAGCCCGTTCCAAAAGCTAATCTTCGAAGACTTCACTTCAATCGAGTTTCACGTCATCTCACCCGACACTGAACTCATCCTAGAGCAGCCATTTGTCCAAATAGTTAACCGGGATCGTTGCCTTGAGTCGAGGGCATCATCCAGGCTAGCTTCGGCCGAGCACGACACGATGGCCTATCGTTATGGCGACCGATTCCTGGCATGGGAACTCTTCACGTGCTTGAAGTGGTTATGGCGCGGAGATTTCAAAACCGCAAAGCGCTACCTGGTCAATTTGGGAAGAGCTATCGAAGCGTCGGAGGACACGGATGGATCGGCAGTTGCTTAACCTTCGCACGTACAACTTTCATCCAGGCGGTCGGGCCACCGTTTGTCAACGATATTCGCGCCGTAGGCGACGGTCCGCTCCTGGCCGATCAGCGTCGCATGCGACGAGCATATCTCGACCCCCAACGTACATCTGGCGCGCTCGATTGCGGACATTCATCGTGCATTCGTCAACCGGTTGCAGCATGATCGATCCGAACATGACCGACACGACAGCCTTTGCGTAACTGCCTTTTGTATAGTGAGAGCGGCAGCGACTGTATCGCACATCTCACTGCGTCTGACCCTGCGCACACCGGCTTCCCACATGTCGGTCGTGCACGGCACTTTTGCCAACACTCAATTGACTGCGGTGTCGACGCGACTCACCTCATCAGGCAGGTTCAGTGAATGGCGCAGCGTCATGGCCTCCGACACCTCAAATGCGGGAGTTTCTTATTTCCTTGCCACAGAGATCTGGCGCCGAACCATGCGAGCGCTCATACATGACCTCGATGTTCGCACCGATGGATGCAGAGAAAGCATGCTCATCGGACCGGTCAGCATCGCTCCTTCATCCGACAGGATATCGCCTCCAATTGCCTGGACTATCTTCCCTGCTCGACAAAGCGCTTTCTCAGCTCCGGCATTCTAGCGACGATTTTATCCAACTCATTGACACGCTTCGGAAACACCGTTTGGAACTCGTCGCTGCGATATCGTTCGACGTAATCAAAGTCTCCAACCAGAATACGCACGATGCACAACATCACTCCCTTTTGCTTTTCGAGTTCGTCGTTGGCTGAGTTCGCATGACGGGTAGCGTATTTTGCAGGTAGAGCACGAAGAAGATTTTCTTCACTGCTCAGGTCGTACAGCTTGCCTAGTAGTGACTCGCCGTCCCGCATCATCGCGATTAGCACTGGACGGACGTCTTGAATATCGACCGCCATTTGCTCAAATCGGGCTATCTGCTCTTCAGGGCATGCGTTCGGCTTATGAATAGCGGCTAGAAAAGGCTTCTTGTCCGCACAAATCACGCACTGAAGACGCATAGGTTCCGGCATATGCACAAGCAGATGCGCTATGGCCTGAAGTCTGATAAACGATGTGACCGGTATATTGCGGCGCGGAATCTCGAATATCTCCGCATACAATGCCGCACATCGCTTGTTCCTGATGCCGATGCTCGGCTCCAGATTAGTGAAACCTTGATCAAAGAAGAGCCCTGGATCAATCACCAGGTCTGTGTGCTTCAACAAGCTATTTTCGAATCTGCCGGCAACGAAACGCCATCCTGGAAATTCCTTGACGACATCCTCGCATATTTTGTACAAATTTTCCTTGAACGTCATCGTGACCTCGGCGATTCGAATGGGATGGTGAAATCGGCCAGCAGGTCGTGGCCGTCAATGGAGATTCGTCGATCAGCCTGATTGAAGATTGGCTACGCAGTCATTGATTGCCCGCGCGAACTGCGGATTGGATAAATCGAAACCGACACGCGCAAGCGAAAGCAATAGTTGCTCGACGCCTTCGACAACCCCGACGATGCGTCCGTTTTCGATGGGATCACTCAAGCTAGGGAACGCTTCTGGCAAGTCGGATTCGATACTTGCGATTTCGCCTTCAACGATGAGGTTGATTCCGAACGGCAGTAGGAATTCTTTGGTCTGGTTCATATTTTTCAGATCTCTACGTCCTCTGCAGCTGCATTGTCGACGATCCTGGGACCGCCGTCGACTGACCGGATTCTGCAAGGCACTCGGGAGGTTGAATTACCTTGGATCGTTTTCCGGTAACCAGCCCTCCTCGATTCGAGTTATCAACATCGTGTCATTCCATGAGCCTCGAACGGGGAGCTTTCGCTGCTCATCGGTGATCGTGCCGACGCGCCATTCCGTTTCACCATCCCACAACCACCAGTCGACTACTTTCCCGGCCGTCGGATCGATGACACCAGCTCGGAAGACGGGGACATTTTTCGAATGATCCGGAATCGCATATCTGCCGAGTTTTCGAACGATGCCGCGAGAGAAGGCGGCTCCTACAGGAAAAAATATCCAGAAATTCGTTTCTACAGTTACGACCGACTCCAATTCGGCAGGTGCGTCGGCAAACACACCCGGCAATACGCGGATCAACGAGCCCATCGGAGCGACTTTCTTCACATACTGAAAATATGCCTCGCCGCCGGCCGTCGGAATTCCAAAGACGTCTCCTGAACGAATCACGTAGCTCTCCTTGCACTAACTCTTCGTGCGAGGCATTGTCAGCGATCGTCGGGGCTGAGTCGAGTGTTGCTTTTTGGCCGACTGCCGGCATGTATCGGAGGTCAAGGCTGTGAGTGACCGCTCATGGCCGAAAGTCGCCCGACCACCTCTGTCGGATGCGGCTACGCCAGCCATCCTCTATGACCTAGAAAATCGTTAGAGTAGCTGTTGACATCAGTCGGCTCACTCGCGATCAATGGGTCGTTGCGGTGGCCAGTCGTCACCGCATATTGAAAAATTTTCCGGTTTGCAGAATCCCTGAATTACAACTTCCGCGCGTCCAGTTTCATCCGCCTGTCCATCCTTCTTTATTGGCTCAGTGTACGTATGCAACCGCTCGCGAAGCTGCAGTGGCGCATGTTCTGTGTAGAAGCTTTTTATCGCATCTGCTCGTGCACGGGCTAGTTCCGCTTGGATATCTTTATTGACATCGTTGGAGACTTCGTCGCCATGCGCGAGAACGACAAAAACATTCACGGCCACAAAATCATCCCAATGCTCAATCAGTTTCATGAGCCGGGTTTGCTCTCGGTCCGCAATCTCGAATTTCCCTTCTTCGAAGTGTACTGTTATCTCTTTTGAATAGCTCAAAGGCACGAATGCTGTGCAATTCAAAGCGCAGGTCGACAGCGCCAAAGCAGTGAGCAGCTTTACGAAATACTGCATTTGCTTTTTCTCCGTAATGAGGTGGCGCTGCAAGAGAAAAAATTGAGACCGGGGTAGTTAACGTCTGCATGTGGTGTGTACCCCACCTTTAACGTTTTTCATTGGGAAATTGTGACGCCCGTATGCAAACGACTAACAACGCGTCCGCTGAGATCGTCACCGATCTACATCCTCGACGCGCGGTTCGCCTATGCAGGTCAGTCAGCGTCGTGACAGGAAACATGCAAATCTCATCGGTCGCTGACAAGTGAGGTTAGTTTTCGGAAAATTACAGCAGTTCAAACGCGGCATTGTCAACGATCTGGGATCAAAGTTCGACTGACCGCTCGTGGCCGCATCAAGGCAATGCAACCGACAATCCGCTCGCCCGAAAGCGGCCATTGAGCGAGAGCAGACTGGACCTCGACTATGCGAATTGGATGTTGATCTCGACCGGCGGCTTGCGGCCGCACCTGGCCTGATGCTAACTGAATAAGCAGGCTTCGCTTCAGCATCCAGGCGGCCCGGACGCGCTGCGATGATAGATAATTCGGCGAAAGGACTACGCAGTCAGGAGGCTTCGCAATGGCTACTGCAATCAATCCTTCGGCCGTATGGTCGCCCTTTGGAACGTTCTCGATGGCTGTTGTTCAAGGTGACGGACACATAGTCCACTTGAAGGGCCAAGTTTCGCTTGATGTGCACGGGCATATCGTCGGGCGCGGCAACATTCGGGCGCAGATTCGACAAACACTTGAAAACATCCGCGACGTCCTTCGGTCAATCGGCGGATCCATGTCGGACATCCTTTCGCTCGTTCACTACACAACTGATATTGAAGCCTTCATGGCGGCTGGCGATATTCGCGCAGAGTTTTTCGCCGTGCCTTATCCAGTCACGACGACGGTCCAGATTCAGCGGCTGTATCACATTGATCTGATGGTCGAAATAACGGCAGTCGCCGAAATTCCGCGTTCAAGGTTCCGCGTCCCTGACGCTTCTCAGATAGCTGTCGACGATTCACGCGGCGCAGCCAAGTGACCGGTTGTGTCCAGTCCCTGCCTCGGCACGGTGGGCAGCACGCCTTCCAAATGGCGAGAGTTGCTGCTCAAGCCGGCGGATTTTCCGTTCACGTTCGGCACGAACGAGCGAACGGTGCAGCACGGCGTCTACTGCCAGGCGCGTATTCATCCGGCGAAGCCGTTGACGCTCGTGCTGGGCGGTCGCGTTGCGTTCCTGCAGGACCGCACGCAATCGACGCTGCCGAGCGTGTCCGACCGGACAACCAACGCGCAGATCAATCACCGCTTCCTGTCTTCGGCGGCGCTGTTATGGGATATCGTCCCTTCGCTGACGGCCTACGCGAACTACTCGCGTATTCTCGATGCGCAGCCCGATACGACCTACTCGGGCGTCGGGCTGCCGCCGCGTACCGGCGAGCAATATGAGGTCGGCCTGAAGGGCAGCTTCCTCGGTGGCCGCATGAACACGACCACGGCGCTTTTCCGCATCAACGACGACAACCGCGCGGTCGACGATCCGGACCATCAGTACTATTACATTGCTGCAGGCAAGGCTCGCGACCAGGGATTTGAATTGGAGGTCACGGGCCAGTCGATGCCGGACTGGAATGTCTACGCGGGCTATACACACCTGAACGAGACATTCGAAAACGACACGCCGAACCTGACCGACGAAACCGATCCGAAGCACCTGTTCAAGCTATGGACGAATTACCGCTTCTCGCAAGGGCCGTTGCGCGGTATGAGCATCGGCGGTGGAATGTTGGCGCAGACGTGGATTTCGCGCGGCGTCGAACAAGGCGGGTATGCGATTTTCAATGCGCAGGTGGGGTATCGCTTTAACAAACTCGTTGAAGCGTCGCTGCAACTGAATGACCTCTGTAATCGCGGCTATTACATTCGCCCGCCTGGCTCGTTCTATAGCGTATTTGGGGATCGCCGTAATGCGATGCTGACAGTGCGTTCGGACTTCTAGACGCAGTGTGGCCGGTGTCCCGTCGGCGATAAGGGGCGTCTGCGCGCTCGAAGGCCGTCACGGAGGGTGATCGAAAGAGTGAATCTCGCCGATTGCGTTTCGATGTAGTGCGGCGCCCTCACCTGTCGGTCGCAAACGAAAGATTCATTTGGCCTACTCCAGGTCTCTCAGGTTCTGGCGACCCTCGGATAGCCAGAATCATTCGCCGGCGTCTCCAGTTGGAGACGCCGTTTTTTTGCATTACTTCGATAGCGAGTCCGGGGACGATTTCGTCCGCCCGACGAAACGCGCCCCCGAGAGGATTAGCAGCGCGACGATCAGGCTAAGAATGGCCGTCGCTTCGCGGCCCATGCCGGCAGCCATGCCGATACCAGCCGCGACCCACAGGCTAGCCGCAGTAGTGAGGCCACGCACTTCCGACTCAGAACTCCGTTTGATGATCGCACCAGCTCCGAGAAACCCGATTCCAGACACAAGCCCCTGCAGCACGCGGCTTAGATTGTCCTGAGAGAAACCTGCCTGCAAAGGTACCAGCACGAACAGCGCGGACCCGACCGAAACCATCATGTGTGTGCGCAGGCCCGCGTCACGGCCCGCCATCTCGCGCTCGAACCCAAGTACGCCGCCCAGGACCAGCGCCACCACCAGCCGGATAAAAAGCTGAGTCAGGTTTGCTGCGTCATCGAGATCGGCAAATTCGATCTGGACGGTTTGCCAGACTGCCTGCCACCATCCAGCCATAGATACCTCCGTGAGCGACTTTGTCAGGGTGCAATGTGCCACCGGCAGATTTGTTCGCACATGGTTTCGATATCCTTCGGGCAGATTTCGCCCGGGGACATCGACGCAGTGCCCGCAACCGTGCGAAAAATCGATCCGTGCAAACGCTAGCTAATCGGCTAATCAGTTCATCACCCGAAAATCCTTCAACTAGCTTACACTTAAAAGCACGATCTGTTCTAGGTCGAGATAAAACCAGAACTTGAGAGAACGGATGCTCGCTGGCGTTCGGCGAGCATTCACCAATTCGTATGTGCAAGTATCCGCTATTCCCTTTCGTGCGTTTTGTCCAGCTGGGCGGGTAGGTTTCCCGATCGGTCTACCGCGCGAGCACCAAACGCCTCGGGCTGCCGGGCAAATTATCGAATCGTGGCGCGCATGGGTACCGCGACCGCACATCGACGTTGCGTGCACCGCCACGCCCATTTCTACGTCGATAGATAACGCAAAAGAAGGCTGTGCCGGCACCACTCTCGCATGCACGCGGTCGAGAAGGAACTAGAAGTTCTGCCAGTCGTGTTCCGCTAACGCCACCGCTGGCTGCTGCACCGGGTTACGATTCGCTGCTGGGTCGGTGGTCGCTTTCCGTGTCGTAAATGCAACCTGCCGACCAGGAGCGCCCACGCCTGATTTCGAATCGGTAGCAGCCGCTGCGGCCTGTGGACGAACCAACTCCTCCACCTTGAAGATAGCCACAGCCGAGCGAAGCGTTTCGGCCTGATCGGCCATCGCCTGCGCGGCGGCACTCGCCTGTTCGACCAGCGCGGCATTCTGTTGCGTGACTTCGTCCATCTGGGTCACGGCCACGTTGACCTGTTCGATGCCGGTATTCTGTTCGACCGACGCCGACGCGATTTCCCCCATGATGTCCGTGACCCGCTGAACCGAGCGCACGACCTCGCTCATGGTCTGCCCGGCCTGCTGCACAAGAGCCGATCCGTCCCGGACGTGCGCGACCGACGTCCCGATCAGATCCTTGATCTCTTTCGCGGCCGTGGCGCTGCGCTGCGCGAGCGTGCGCACTTCTCCGGCGACAACCGCAAATCCCCTACCCTGCTCGCCGGCACGCGCAGCCTCGACCGCTGCGTTCAGCGCGAGAATATTGGTCTGGAAGGCAATGCCTTCGATTACCGAAATGATCTCCGCGACCTTCGACGAGCTCGAAGAAATATCCTCCATCGTACTGACCACGCGATGAACGACATCCCCGCCCGAAGACGCAGTCTGCGACGCAGTGTTAGCCAGCGTGCTGCCCTGACGCGCGTTCTCGGTGTTCGCCTTCACCGTCGACGTCAGCTCTTCCATGCTCGCCGCGGTCTGTTCCAGCGACGCAGCCTGCTCTTCGGTACGTTGGGACAGATCGAGATTGCCCTGCGCAATCTCTCCCGCTGCCACCGAAATCGACTCCGCAGAACTCTTGATGCCCGTCACGATACCGGTCAAGCGTGCGCGCATCGCTTCGAGCGACGCCATCAGGCTGCGCTCGTCTCCGGGTGCCAAAGCAATGCGAACGCTCAGGTTGCCCGCTGCGATTTCGCCGGCGACCTGCTGAGCGTCGCTTGGCTCTCCGCCCAACTGCCGCAGCACACTGCGTGTGAGGATGACGGCGGTGACGATAGCGACCACAATGGCGAGGGCTACCAGAGAGCCGACCAGCACGCGAATACTGGCATAAGTTGCCACGGCTTCCTTCTGGGCATCGACGTTTTCTTCGTCTTCCCGATCCGCTAGCGCGACGGCTTTCGCGAGCCACACCCGCTGTGGCGGACGTGCCTCGTGCATGATCGTGCGGGTCGCAGTTCCGATGTCGCCTGCGACTGCCTGATCAATAGCCTTATTCATCGGGGGTACCGCAAAGGCCTCCTGCTGATCGACCTCCACCAGTAACTTGCGCTCACCTTCGGTCGTGCCGGCTTCCTGCGAGAACATGTCGCGCAGCTGTTTTGCAGCGTCGGCGTAGGTTCGATCCTGTGCCCTGATGCGATCGACTTCGGCCAGCAGATCCTGATGATTTTCCAGAAATGCGAGATTGCGGACAGCAATTGCGCGATCCTGAATCGATGATTTCAAAATATTGGCAAGACGCGCCTCGGTATTATTGACCCGCGCAATATCGTCGAGCCGACCGTTTAACTCCGACAAACCATAGAACGCAAGTCCCGCCACTCCGATTAATAACAATGTGAGGAGGGAAAAGCCCGCGATCAGGCGCGTCGATAACTTCGTATTCTTCATAGGTTGGCCGAGGAAAATGCGCTTTACATAAACAGGAGGGTTATGCGTGTAGTTACGGCACTCACCCGTCAGTTCTGAAGGGTTATTGAAGGCTTCTTTTCTTTCTGCTTATGGCAATGTTGATCAAGATCACGCTTTCAGCCGTTTTTAAAGGCGTGAAAAGGATTTCCGCGATAAAAGCGGATTTTTAGTTAAACAAAACGAACGTTCGTATATATATTTCTGTTGTCATTCAAAGAAGGTTTCGACTACAGACTTTCAGCATCGAGCGCGGAGTTGGTTATGCGGCATGAAGAGGACGGTTGTGACGTTTGGAAGAGAAAAGCGTTTTGGCACCACTGGGGCTGTCCTGGCATGAGGCCCAATCATGTCTCAGTCTGTTACCTAGATCCACAGGGTAGACAACCGGACTCATACAACCTGCGCGAGCTATCTCGCGAAGCACGACGAACGGTCTTGGTGTCCAACCCAAACACAGCCCGGAATGCCATCTTCAAGGATGAGACACTGACACAGTAGGTTAGTCACGGGCGAAACTCTGAGGTACTCCAGTCACGAAACATGTACCCCGCCGCGCGCTTCTCTGTCTACTTTTACAAGCGATATTTGCAAGCTTCGGGTATCGTCGCGGCCGCCTCACTTCAGCCAAGAGCCACCGTAAAGATCGGCTGGCGCAAACTAGAGAGTTGTGCACCGACCGCGACAACTGCAGCGGTGACGTCGGTCCCGCAACTCGCAATCAACGGCGTTGCGTCATCGACGCCGACTTGCCAGAACAAACCGCGCAGCGTCGCTGCATCCCTGAACCAATGATCGGCGTTCAGCAATGCGGTGAACGGCAGATTGACGCTGCTGATACCCGCGCAAGGTTCGGGCACGATACCTTCGAAGCGTGCTCGGCCCCGGGCATCGACCACCATTTCGCGCTGCGTCTGCAGCTTCTCGAGAAGATCACCCACGCCGCGTGGCAAACCTGTACGCAGCGTTGCACGGGAAGCCGCTCCGTTCGAGTGCATCGTCTAGACAGATCCGCTATCTGTCGAACACTCTTCCTCGAGCCATTTCTTCAGACCGCCATCCAGGACGTAGGCACCTTCGTGACCATAGAGAAGGAGCTTTTCCCCGAGTGAACCGAAGTATCTCCCGAGCTTTCGGCGTGGTGAGTGTCGCGAAATGATGGCGGGTCTCCGTTGTCATCGGCTAGATAAAAAACACTGAATAGACGGGCCTCAAGACGTTCGGTTGCACTATCACCACGACGAGTGATTAGTTGCCTTTAGAAATCACTGAGTTAAGTACGACGTTGCACTTTGACCATGCTAGTATTTCCTTTCTTCGAAGAAAGGAGAACGCCATGGCGACGGAAATAGTGGGGCATTTCCAAGTTACAACGGTTGTTGGCCGGAAATCAAGCGGAGTCTGGTATGGCCGCTATAAGATTGCACGAGCCGACGATCCGGACGCGGTCGCAATCTTCGAAGGATTGTGTCCCAATGCCCCTGATCCCAACCTTGCAAGTGTCGCTGCTATGGCAGTCGGCAAGGAAAAGGCGAAAGAGCTCTAAGCTGTGTTGCGCAAAACGTAGAAGCTTCCCGCAGGCATTCAAGCCCTCGTGCCAATCGTCCGTCCGACATGAGCAATGTGGTGTATTCCGGTCGCCTAGATTCGAAGATGCAACACCATCGAAGTTAACGTTGTGAAACTTTCTATATCCCGTCTGTACTACCGGCTTGCACGCGCTAAAGAATTCGTGAGAACTCCGTAAATGACAGAGAACTGATGGGGAGCAGACCTTCCAGTGGCTGAAAACTAAAGTCGTTCAATGACTGCAATCTACCGGTCGTCGCTACCCGCGACCAGTTCCACGACGCTACCTAGCCCGTGATCCGCAGCGACATATGAACCTCGTCAAACAGGTTGCCGCCAATCATCAAAGAGTGGCGTTCCAACCCGAACTCCTGGCCAAATAGAGCCCGACGTGATCGGCCCAGGCCGACCCAACCCGGTCAGACAGCTTCCTCCAAACCGGTCATTCAACCGAATCCATGTTCAGCGAACTGGAGTGCCAGTAAGCGGCCGCTGGCGAACTCACCCGATCGGCCAACAAGAGACACTCAACTTTCCGCACATATTGTCAACAATCGAATCGGCTGTGTTCGAACTGCCGACACGGTGCGATATGAGATGATGCGGAATCAGATACTTTTGGCGGCTAAATGGGCTACCTGCATAGGAACAATGTTCATATCTCGGGCACAGGCCCAAGGACAATAGTGTTCGCCCACGGTTTCGGGTGCGACCAGAATATGTGGCGACTGTTCGCATCTCATCTTTCTGGCCGTTACAGAACGGTACTCTTTGATCTCGTCGGCAGCGGCGGCTCTGATCTTTCGCTCTACGATTACAAGAAGTACGCCTCGCTTGATGGCTACGCTGACGACGTCCTCGAAATCGTCGCAGGATGCAGCAAGGAACCTGTCATCCTCGTGGGTCATTCCGTTAGTGCCACAATCGGGATGCTTGCCGCCATCAAGGCCCCTGATTTGTTCGCCGCGAATGTGATGATTGGACCGTCACCGTCGTTCATCAACGAAGGCAGCTATGTTGGTGGCTTTGATCGAAGCGATATCGAAGAGCTGCTTGATACGCTCGACAATAATTTTCTGGGTTGGTCCAGTAACATGGCTCCCGCGATCATGGGCGCTCCGGACCAGCCGGAACTTGGCGCGGAACTGACCAACAGCTTTTGCCGAACCGATCCCGATATCGCCAAACATTTTGCTCACGTCACGTTCCTTGCAGATCATCGTGCCGAACTCCACCGCGTGAGTACCCCGACCCTCATCGTACAATCGAACGACGATCTGCTCGCGCCTGTTGTAGTCGGTGAATATCTGCACCGCGCCATCAAGGGCAGCACCCTCGCGATTGTTGATAACGTTGGCCATTGTCCTCACCTCAGCGCGCCCGGTCCCTGCCTGTCGGTCACCGAGGAGTTTCTGCTGAATCTGGGGCTTTGAATGGATTCATCGCAGCGTGTCCTGATTCCCATCAGTGACGCTTTTGAGCAGGCGCCGTGCGGTTTGCTTTCGACCGCGACCGACGGAACGATTCTGCGCGTGAACGGGACGTTCTGCCGGTGGACGGGGTTTGCTGCTGTCGAGCTGCTCGACCAACGGCGCATTCAGGATCTCCTGACGATGGGTGGCAAGGTTTTTCATCAAACTCACTGGGCACCACTTCTGCAGATGCAGCGCTCGGTGGCCGAGGTCAAGCTCGAGATACGGCACCGAGATGGACACAAGGTGCCAATGCTGATCAACGCTGTTCGCCACCGACAGGGAGATTCTGAGTATGATGATTTCGCCTGCATGCTCGTCATGGATCGTCATGCTTATGAGCAGGAATTGCTGCGTGTGAGGCAGCAGGCGCAACGCGCGCTCGATGAAAAAACTGTTGCTGAGGAAGCGCTCCGATGTGCTGACCGTCGCAAAGACGAGTTTGTCGCTACCATCGCGCACGAGCTTCGAAATCCCTTGGCGCCTATACAGGCGGCTGCCCGGCTATTTGCTCGTCAAAACTTCAGCGATCCCCGCCTCGCCTGGTCGTGTAAGGTACGCGATCGACAAGCTATCCAACTAGCAAGATTGGTGGGCGATCTGCTTGACGTGTCCCGTGTAGCCGAAGGGAAACTGGAAATCAAGGTCGAGCATGTTGACCTGACACTGGTCGTCCGCCAGGCGAGCGAAGGATCTCGCGGGACCCTGGAGGGTGCAGGTCATCTGTTCATCGTTGATCTTCCTGCCCAGCCTCTTTTCGTCGACGCTGATGCCGGGCGCCTGATACAGATCATAGAAAATCTTTTAATCAACGCCGCGAAATATACCCCAGAAGGCGGAACAATACAGCTTTCTGTCCGTCGCGATGAGCGGAGCGCGACCATCGTCGTGCAGGACACTGGAATCGGTATCACGACTGAAGACCTTCCATCAATTTTTGGTATTTTTACGCAACTTTCATCGGGGCAATCGCGTTCTCAGGGCGGCCTTGGTATCGGTCGTTCGCTTGTTCGTGCGTTGACTGAACGACACGGAGGCAGAGTCGGCGTTTCAAGTGACGGGCCTAACAAAGGCAGCGAATTTACTGTTCAATTACCGCTTTCTCCCGTCCAAAGCGCGAATCCAATTGCGCTCTCACCGTCGTACAAGCCGGCAAGTAGTATTTGCCGGGTACTGATAGTGGACGATAACGAAGATGCCGCATTGAGCCTCGCCACTTTGCTCGACATGGACGGACACAATGCACATACAGTTAATAACGGTGCGAAGGCATTAGAGATAATTGACATTTTCTTGCCCGACGTGATGGTCATTGACATCGGCCTCCCTGACATGTCGGGTTACGAGTTGGCGAGTCGTATCAAGCAGCTTTCAGCTGAGAAAAGAATTCTACTGATCGCGCTGACAGGCCGAAGCGAGGAAAAAGATCGCCAGGCTGCATCCGATGCCGGATTTCACCATTTCATGACGAAGCCGTTACTCTATAAAACCTTCCTTGAGCTACTCTGATCAGCGATTACGGAGCAATTCACTCTAGACTAGGGACGACTGCTTTTGCTCACACAGTGGGACCGCTTTGCGCCGCCTAGGGTCCGATGCAAGTCTAATACTGACGAGAGTTGCATCCAATCGGCATCGGACTGCGTCCGGCCAGTAAGGGACATTCGAGCAACCCATCTAGGCAGTTGACAATACCGCGCGTGAATTGCTGTAATTTATCTGAGCGGTCCGGTCGGCGTTTGAATGTCCGGTTTCAAGCTTCCATGAAAGACATTCAGGGCTCTCGCGCCGAAACTCGCGGGGCTAAGCAATCCATCTAGCATCGTTGACAGCGAAAATTTTGAAAACTGATCGGGAAATCGCATGGGTCGCTGGACAAAAGTCCTAATTGGCGGGGCAGTGATCGTCTTTATCGCTTCGCTCGCAATTGGCGTCGGCTTGTTCAAATGGCAGGGAGTGAGCTACGAGTTCGTGCGGGATTCGGGACCCTCTCCCAGATTAGGACCATTGATGCACCCGTGAGAGCCAAAGTAAACTGCTGGATCACGTCCAAACCTGCTCGTTGTGCGCAATGGTCGACGACACAATGGAGACGCAGATGGTATTTTTTGCATGCTCGAAGATAAGCGTTGTCGCATTCGAGAGTCTATGGCGCGATAACAACGGCCATCAATTGTGGGTGGACGCAGGCGTGCTAACTGAGAAAGAAACTGCGCTGCTTCGCTCTACAGGAGCACTCGTCACAAATTTTGCGGGCCATGCTCGCGCGGGAGACGCAGGGGAAATGGCGTGCGCCGTTGCCGTAATTCAAGAGCACCACCCCGCCGAACCGATTTGGATCGAGGCCATGTGAATTGAACGGTAGTTTTCTCGTTCGAGGCGTTCTGCGTTCGTTTTTACTCAGCCTCGGCCGGCAGCTGCCATTCAACATAGACGTTCACATCGTCGACATTTAAACGCTGGGCTCGCACCGGCAGCGATCTCAGGTTCTCGCGCTTTCCAAAGTAGCCAGTTTGCGCGCGAGCATTCATCCGCCATTCATAAAGGATGTCAAGACGATGATTGGCCTAACCAAATCGAATAATTTGTCGGCGCTGATATTTTCTTCCGCTCTGGTGGTGATGTCAGGTATTACGCTAGGCGCATCTTCCGATACGATCGACGCCTCCGTACCTAGACTGGGAGGAGGCAACATCGAATTTGCAATCCCATCCGCTTTGAGGCCAACAGTTGGCCTCGATTTTTTCACCCTGTCGACAGATTTCCCGGGTTTTCCTCACCCGGACTATTCCGGTACGCAGGCACGCAGTGTTTTTCTGATCGTGCGTACACGTCCACCCTACGGAACATTAGCGACAGATATTCTCAGTGGGCGACACGCTAACCTGAAGGAACTGCCTGAACAAGATGGCTACCGGGTGTTCATCGAACATGTTCCGAGAGAGACCGTAACAATCAGACATTATCTGTTCTACGACGAACACCATAATCCAGTTGTCGTTAGCGATCCGGGGGAATGGAGTCGTTCCTATGGCTTGGAGCACGCCTTCGGGGAGGGGTACGAAATAAAAGCAGTTATCAACAAAGAGTACGGTGTCGATTTCAAAAAAATTGATAAAGACACAATGAATTTCGTCGCTTCGATGATCCGACGGTAAGAAAATGGTCCGGCCGGTGTCGACTGGCTCGATACTGCGTTTCAAAATAAAACCGTGCTCGGGCAAGGCTGGTGTTTGATGCGGCATTTTTTGGATTGCCCGCGATAGCCGCAATGACAATGAGCCGAAAGCAATTGTGTGTCCGTTTAAAGGAGAGGTGAAGGTCCGTTGTGGGTCGGGAAGACGCATTGGCAAGCGGCCGCTTCCAGGCAGATGAATTCCAATGACCGCTCTCCGGCGATGAGTTTGAAGAGCGGACGGACTCGGCCCGACCCGTTGCGGTCTCTCGGTTTCTTGCAAAGCGGCCATTCAGCGGCGAAGACTCCAAGTCAACGCAACGTGTACTATGCACATTCCCAGGCATAGGACGGGTCGCGATGGAAACCCTTCTAACCACTTCGGGTCGTGCCACGTTGGCGACGGACGTCATCGGAAGCGGAGAACCGATTGTATTTTTGCACGCCCGGGTCGCGGACCGCCGGATGTGGGTCCAGCAGATGCGCGACATGGGCGTTAGCCACCAAACTATCGCCTATGATCGACGTGGATTTGGCGAAACAGTTGCCGATGCAGAGGACCACTCTGCCGTTGAAGATTTGATCGCCGTTCTCGAATCGGTCGCAGGCGGAGTCCCTGCAATACTCGTTGCCTGTTCTCAGGGCGGAGGCATTGCACTCGACGCAGCTCTCAGGTATCCCTCGTATGTTCGCGGTCTCGTTCTGATCGCGCCTAGTGTGACAGGCGCACCGAAAATGACTCATGCAGCGCATGTTGAAGATTTAGTCACCCGTTTGGCGGTGGCTGAGGCGGCGAATGATATTGAAGAGGCCATCGCGATTCGAAAGACTCTCTGGCTTGATGGTCCGTTTCAACTTGAGGGCCGCGTGACGGGGGAAGCTCGCAAACTATTTGACGAGATGAACGTTATCGCTCTCGGTTTGCCGCCGACGGGCACGAACACTGATGCACCTATCGCTTACGGCAGGTTGGGCGAACTATCAGTGCCGACGTTGGTGACGTGTGGCGACTTGGACCTATCTGGCATTCAGGAGCGAAGTCGTTACGTCGCGGCTGGCGTAGCCCGCGGGACGTTCCGACAAATATCAGGGACCGCGCATTTGCCGACCCTCGAACCGCCACAGGAAGTTACGAGCATGATCGTGGGTTTCAGCCACCGTCATCGCCACGTCTGACCATGTCTTACCGCAACAGATTGAAGGTCAAGACTTCTGGTGACTCCGCCACATCTCAGATGATCACTGCGTCGAACGAACGCTATTCGAGTCTCTGAAGACAAACCTTATTCGGCCATCCTCCCGCATCGGACATCGTTCCGTTTTCGTCGCATTAAGCCGCACGACGTGCCGGCTCTGGGACTGCTCCTCTTTTGACGCGCTCGCTGGTTATGCTCATCGCATGAAACAAGCGTCGGCTACTTTCGGCCGCCTGGTCGAGGCGCGCGACCGTCCGCTTCCCTATCCAGTTTCAGACCGTCAGCGACGACGCCTCGTGCCGCAATACCAACGAAAGGTTTTCCCCGTAAAATCCGGTCCCGCGCGAAATCCAATCCAGCATCTAATAGTCTAAAACGCACGGGGAATTAATGAAAAATGCAAAGTGCTCGTTCAGCCCTCTGAATTTTCGGGACGTTCGACGGCGCCCCGAGATCGCCGACCATGCGGCACGACCTTGGCGAGCAAACCAGTCATAACGTAGTGACAGCTCGCGAATTCCGGACGGACAAGGACTGCAACCTGCACGCGCAGCTAGTCATCATCAGGGATGGGGACCAACTCTGTCCCAGAGCAAACCGAATAAATAATCATTGTGAAAAGAACTAAACAACTTGCAATTTCACTTCTCGCCTCTGCTGCTCTCTCAGCGTGCGGCACGTCGATTCCTCCCGAACAATATGGCGACTATGCATTTATTGTCTCTGGCGTCGCAGACGGACCTTACCGCTGTGAGCCTGGAACGCCCTCCTGCAGCGCTTTTATCGGTTATATCGATGGCAAGGTTCAAGGTCTTGCCGCTCCGAAGTTTGTGGTGAAGCCGGGACTGCACACGTTCGAACTTGGAGTTCGGCCGCTGACGAAGGGGTATCGGTTCGTCGCTCTCGGTGGTAATCGATATATCCTTGAGAAAGGCAAAATTCTCGTGTCATTGCGCTCTGATCCCAATCAGACAGTCGTTGATGAGCTCGTACCGTATGACGGCCAGTACATTTCCGCCGAAGCGGCCAAAGAGAAAGCGGCTACTCAAGCACAAGCCACAAAGAAAGCGTTCACGCAAAAGCAGGCGATCGATATGCCGCGAATCCGGAAGGTCGGTGCAGAGGTCTGTTTGAATGCCACGACACCGCAAGGTGATGTTCGGGAACATGGATATGTCGAGACCGTTGTCGACAACAAAATCGAGATCCGGCTTGACCGTGGCATTCAGGGCGATCACGAAATCTGGGACTTCCCGGACTCGTGGTTCCTGTGCGGGCACAATTAGAGTGAGCGTTTCAGCGATGGCGTTGATTGGCAGCGACGGGGTACAGCGATCGTCCGTAACGGGTCACGTGAGGCAAATCGCAGCCCTACGACGTTGAGCGGTTGCATGCCAGATGTATGAGGCGAGAGTCGGCCACAAGGGGTCGGTGGATCAGGCCGGTCAGATCACCGACAATCCGGCAATCAGTGCCTTCGGAAGCTTTGGCGTTTTACCGCGAAGGAAGTCGCCTTCGCCGCATTCATGATAACTACTCTTTTTTAAGTTTTCGTAACGTTATTGAGTCGCAATTTGCGAATGACAGAACCAAGAGACAATGGATTAACGCGAACCTCGTCAATCTGACTGACAAGAGAGTTGTTACACGAATCGCCGAGCTCCTGGCCAATGGCCTAGATGTCGGCGATCATCTCTATGAAAGTGGACGTTGCGTTGTCGCTCACGCAAGTTTGAATGGAGAGATTGTCGATCCAGACGTGCCTGTAGACCGCCGTCGTATATCCAGCGGCCTTTGCATCATGGAGGCACTTGCGCGGCATTACATTTCCCCCGAATTGCATATTGAGGACGATCGTGAAACGTAAGCGACCGGCAAACCCGCCTTGACGAATTGAATTATCGAACAGGGTCCGCTGGTTGCCAGCGATGAGGCAGTAATGTCGCGATATCGCTGGCCCTGTGGGTTGGCAGCTGTGTGAGGACGTCTTTCAGATAGGCGTGTGGTTCGTGCCCATTCAGTTGCGCTGAACGTAGCAGACTCATGATGGCTGCGGCTCGTTTTCCGGCTCGAAGTGAACCAGCGAACAACCAGTTCGACCTGCCAATAGCCCAAGGGCGTATCTGGTTCTCAACCCAGTTATTGTCGATAGGCACGTGACCATCATCGAGATAGCGGGTCAGCGCATCCCATCGTTTAAGACTGTAATCCAGCGCTTTGGCAATTGCCGAGCCTTCCGACACCAGCTTGCGCTGCGCCGTCATCCATTCGTGAAGTGCGTCGCAAACCGGTTTGGCCCGACTTTGCCGGAGGGTGTAGCGTTCCTCAGCTTGCAGTGTTACGGCATCACGCTCGATGTCGTAAAGCGCAGCGAAGAACGGCAGCGCCTGCGCGGCGATCTGACTGCTGTGATTAGTGTGCAGATCGAAGAACTTGCGTCTCGCGTGCGCCGCACATCCGATTTCAGTGATGCCCTGCTGGAATCCAGCCTTGTACCCACTGTAGTCGTCGCATACCAGTTTGCCTTGCCAGCCAGCGAGGAACGCGCGGGCATGTTCGCCTGCACGGCTGTCGGCGAAGTCGTAGACCACGGCGCGCAGTTCACTGTAATGCGTCGGCGTATATGCCCACAGATACGCGCGATGTGTCTTGCCTTTGCCCGGACTGAGCATCTGTACCGGCGTCTCATCCGCATGCAGCACACCCTGCTGCAGGATTTCCTGGTGCAGCGCGTCGACCAGCGGTTCTAGCTGCACGCCGCACGTGCCGACCCATGCGCCCAATGTCGAGCGCGGAATCGCGACGCCTGCTCGCCCAAAGATCTGCTCCTGACGGTACAGCGGAAGGTGGTCGGCGTACTTGGCAACCAGCACTGACGCCAGCAGTCCCGCGGTCGGGATGCCCTTGTCGATGACGTGCGCTGGCACCGCAGCCTGAATCAGTGTTTCGCAGTGTCTGCACACCCACTTCCCACGGATATGCCGCTCCACGGTGAACACGCCCGGCGTGTAGTCCAGCTTCTCGCTGATGTCTTCGCCGATGCGCACTCGCTCGCAGCCACACTGGCATACGGTGCTCTGCGGTTCGTGGCGAATCTCTGTGCGTGGCAATTGCGCCGGCAGCGCGGCACGCTTCGGCTGTTGGGGTAGCGGCCCGGTGGTGTCTTGTGGCTGAAGTTGCTCGAGCTCAACTTCAATGGCGGCGAGATCCGCGTCAATCGCCTCATCCAGCAGATTCATCTGATCGCGGCTGACCTGCTCGCTGCGCTTGCCGAACTGATAACGTCTGAGAATCGATATCTCGTGGGTCAACTGGTCGATCCGGGTCTGCCGGTAGCGTAGCTCCCGCTCTTTCTCACCGACCTCGCGGGTCTTCTCCTCGATCTCCCGGTCCCTGTCTTCGACGCGCGCAATCAATTGTGTGGCGAGCGCACGCAACTGTTCCGGGCTAAGAGCATTGAGGTCGGCTGGCAGGTCCATGCAGACGAGTCTGCCAGAACCCCGGAGAGCGCGAAAGCGCGACTGTTTACGTCCCTGGCGTCTTCAAATGACACGGATCACACCGTTCGCGCCGATGCGCTGCCACGGCAAACCCACTACCAGACCTTCGAGCTGTTCCTGCGTGAGCGCGTATTGCCTGGGCTCGCTACCGGCGCGCGGCCAGACGAATTGGCCCTCATTCAGCCGTCGCGCGGCCAGCCAGATGCCAATCCCATCGTGAACCAGGACCTTCAGGCGGTTGGCCCGCCGGTTGGCGAACAGGTACGCATGGTGTGGATGCGCGGCGCCGAACACGTTGATCACCCGACCCAGTGCCGTATCGAATCCGGCCCGCATGTCCAGCGGGTCAACTGCCAGCCACACCTGATCAATACGGATCATGCGAGCCACTCGCGCAGCCAGGCGGCGCATTGCGCTGCCTCTGAGGTTGGCCAGCTCACCGTTATCGACAGGTCCGCGCGACGCACCTCGACGCGAATCTCAGCTGTACGCGTGTTTCGCATCTCAAGTGGCAGCGGTACAAATTCCGGTGTCGGTGTCCGCGCCGCTGATGGGGGCGCTGTCAGGTCGCTACGGGCCACAAGCACACAATCGTTCGTTTCGGCCTGCTCGACCCAGCGTCGAAGCAGATTGGCGTTCAGCTTGTGGTGCAACGCGATAGCCGCGAGCGACACCCCCGGCCCCTGGCAAGCTGCCACAACCTGAGCCTTGAACTCGATACTGTAGCGCCGGCGTCGTCGACGGCCAGGCACTACTCCTTCTTCAATAGTGTTCACGTGTCCACCTATTTAAGTGCACACGATGCTCCCACGACTTTCAGCGCAACTCAAGATGAGATGACCGGGCGCTTACCGTGAAACCTATGCGCACCGAAATCGGTTGGGGCCAAGGCTCGAACTTATACGTGCAGAAACACAGACGTTGCTGGAAGCAGGCGGCACTCCTCAAACACTTGGCGAGCTAGATGGCCAGCAAGTTTCTATTGGATTATGGCCTGACGGGCCTATAACGGGGCTAGAAGCGTTGACGATGCGCGTCGATGCTTTCGGGGAGGGCTCCGTGCGCGTCATCCTTCTTAACGACCGCATGAGAATTGCTCTTCCGTTCGTACTCGACTTCCGACACGGCCGCGCTCATACCCAGCTCGACGCGGCGCCCTTTGTGAGTCGCCGCAGAACCACCCAAATGAAGCGGATGTTCGTGCCTACGCAACGTTCTTTTGCCACGTGCTTGGGAACAGTGTTGCGGAATTAAGACTGGCAGATAGGGAGCCGGTAGACTGCGAAGTTGTCATACCCGTGAACATTATTCCACCGAATCCCAAGCAGGCGACCGAAGAGCAGGTTGAACTATTTAGGCAGCCAGGTCGTGCGCGCTCGTGAATACACCTTTCTTTGTCGTTTCGCTCATTACACGGCTCAGAAGGTCTCTCCCTTTCTGCTCGATTCGTTCAAGATCATCTACGGTCAACGTTGTTATGTCATTTTTGAATGAATGCAACAGTGCATCGGTGTCGTAATCGGTCTGTGTGGTGCCTCGACGATGATGCTTGAGAGTGCAGACACAGGCATGCGGTATACAATTTCGTACTCGGTTTTGCGCGAGCCCCACAGTCCGTGTGCGATGGCATTCCGCTCCCTTGCGTATGAGAGTACGTCTTTCGTTCGGTCGACGCTGTCGACTGACCGCTTCTGACCGCATCAAGGCAATGCAACCAGCAATCCACTCGCCCGAAAGCAGCCATTGAGCGATAGCAGACCAGATCTCGACTACGCGAATTGGATGGCGACCTCGACCATCGGCTCCTGGCCGAGTCCGGCCCGACGTAGACCGCGATCTCTCGCCGGTCTCAACAGCTATGCGGCCGGCGTAGCCCGACCCCGCAAGGCACGGTCGAGCAGAGACATAGCGGCAGTTCAGATAGGCTCCGCCGGGCGCTTTGCTAACGAAATGCCTGTCGAATTCCCAGCGCAATCATGAGCCCTCCACATGTGAGGACGATCCATGCCTTCGCGCGACGATACGCCGTCGCAATCGCCGCGTGCGATAGAACGAGCGCGACCGCTCCGTACCAGCACGTCGCTGTTGCACCGACAGTAGCAAGCACCGCGAAGAACGTCGGCATGGAAACGTGCGTGGGCACGGCTGAGGAAAACACCGCCGCATAAAAGGCGATGGACTTCGGGTTCGCGATATTTGTCGCGATACCTTGTAAGAACGCGCTACGAGACGGAGGCGCCTTCGTTGGCTGAGTTGCTCCTGTGGGGGGCGCCCATACCGATACAACGAGCCGCAGCCCGAACCAGATCAGATAGGCCGCGCCAACAAGCCTAATGCCAACAGCGAGCCACGGCAAAATAGCGAACACCATTCCGATACCAAGGATGGCACAAGTGGCCCAGAACAGATTCACCGTAACGATTCCGGCGACAAGCGCGAGCGCATCGGAGCGTCTGCCGGCTACCGCCTTCTGGGTGATCGCGACGAAGTTCGGCCCGGGTATGACGACAGCAGCCGCATAGACAGAAAAGACAGTCGCAATAGCAGACGAATTAACCATTTGTAGCCCCAGCGAATTGCGGTTGTACAAAACGTGGATTTGCTTCATCAGCCAGTATTCTGAAGCAATTCACGACTGACCGCTGTTGGCCGAGCCGGGAAGGCTCTGCGGTGGCGTGCGGCAGTCCAACTGCCCTGTTTTTAGAGGCAGAATTGCGAATCGAAGATTCGCGGGGTGGAAATTTAACGCCAATTCAGTATATAAGATGCGATGGACACAGATAACCGATCGCTCTAGAGCATCGACCCCTCTGCTGCGTACTCGAACTGGCAGTCAACCGAGGCTGCGGGAGCGAACCGGCGACCCTTTGCAGCCCGCTCGATTGTCCAGCACACTGCGATGTTCGAGCGCTTCCTGCGACACCTGGCGCTATCACGCACGTCACTGGCTCATTTTGGCTCTGATCATCTGGAGTCGTTTTTCGGAGACGTCGACAATCACTGTTCGCCCGGCACCACCACCCGCCTGCGTTACGTCAAACTTCTGGACCGCCTGTGCCGTCACCTGCTCGAACTCGGCATAAGGAGCAGCAATCCGGTGGCACCTTTTATCGTGGCCGCGTCGTGGCCAGAGGATGACCCAGTCCCCCTTTACCTTGATCCTGCAGGCGACGCTGCGCTTCAAGGTTACGTTCAGTCCGTGGCTGGCGACGACAACCGGCTGATCCGTAACCACGCGATCGTTGCTCTTTTTCTGGGTAGCGGCATTACGGCGGCAGAGTTGCGATCCGCCGTGCCGCACGACCTCGTCCTCGACAATGTGCGCCCATACCTGCGCGTGCCGAAGCGCGGGTACCGGCTCGAGCGCACCGTGGCGCTACCGCCCTTTTCAACTCCAGCGCTGGCCGCGTGGCAGCGATTGCGTGCTGCTTCAGATGATGCCCTTATTTTCCCAGCGCCCGGGACGACTGATAAAGCCGTCAACGACGTACTTCTCGGCGCGATCGTGCGCGATGCACTTGTCGCGATCGGCTTTCACGCGCCAGACATGAGTCCGCGCGTCCTGCGCAATACCTTCGCGCGACGCCACCTACTCGCGGGACGCTCCAACGACGAGGTACGCGCCTTTCTTGGACTCTCGAGTCAACGAACCGTGATCCGTTTGCGCGCAACGATTCAGCCGGCCACGGTGTCTTGACTTGGTCGTCCGATCCGTAGCGTGGTTTTGCCGGTTCAGCCGAACTGGCACGACCTCACTCACGGAGATTGCATGCCATATCACACTCCCTTTAATCACTTCGTCTTTGCCGACGAGACAGGCCGCCCTTCCGTAACCCGGTACCGGATCGCCCTAAACGATGGGCAGGATCGGCTGGCTATTGTCCACATCGATCATACGGGTCAGAGCGATCAGAGTCCCCTCACCTCGTCCATCGCGCGGGACAGCATCCTCAACCGGATTTTTGAGCATGACCTCAGAGGCGTTCCGGTTAATTTCATCCGGCTGGTCGTAGAAAGCGACGGAACAGGCAGCATGTTCGCGATCGAGGTCGACATTGAAGACTACATCGCCCGAGGAAACCCCTTCGACTCAACGCACGTGGCGACCGCCGGCGGGATGCTGCAGGAGAGAATCTCCGTCAGGTCCGCAGCGGCGCTCGCCGGCAGCGCACGCGTCAGTACTATCCACGCGACGCCAATGCCGGTCCCGCAAGACATTGCCGACGCCCTGAAGTAAGGCATCCTGCGCCGGTGGCCCACGGGTCGCTGGCGTCGTCAGCGAAAGGACCACCAGTTTGTGCGGCTTTGCATCGCCCCACAGTCGGTCGAACAGGCAGACTGGTCTGAGCCCCTTGACTTAGCACAGCGAACGCTAAGCTGGGACATCCAATTCACAGACAACAGGCGATGCAAGCAATTACACCCACGCCGGAACAAATGACCGTCCTTGAGGCCGTCGACGCAGGCGAGACGGTGAAAATCAAGGCCTATGCAGGTACTGGCAAGACGTCGACCCTTCGTATGATCGCGGACAGGATGGCGCGTAAGCGCGGTCAGTACCTTGCGTTCAACAAGGATATTGCGGCCGACGCCAAGCGTAAATTCCCGGGCAATGTGTCCTGCAGGACGGTGCATTCGGTGGCATACGCCGCGGCCGATCGCGCACTCACCGCAAGGCTGAACCTTCCGAAAGAACCTCCGCATATGCTTGCCGGCCGGTATGGTCTGGGACCACTGCGCGTGCCGACCATTATCGGAAAAACGATTGAACTGTCAGCGTTTCAGGTCGGTCGACTGGTAGCGGACGGAGCAGCACGCTTCTGCCGTTCGGCCCAGTCGGAGCCTGACACCCGCCACATCGTCATCGACGAGCTGGTGACCGAGGAGGCGGCCGACGAGTTGCGCGCCACGCTCTTACCTCACGTTGCAAAGCATTGGGGCGAAAGTATTGCGCCGCAAGGCAAGACCGCCATCACCCCCGATGTCTATCTAAAGTTGTGGGAACGCTCGCGGCCGCAGATCGGTGCGGACTTCATTCTTCTCGATGAGGCACAGGATAGTGACGGCCTCATGCTGTCAGTTCTCCGGTTTCAGAAAAATGCGCAGATCATCTACGTGGGAGACCCGTACCAGCAGATCTACGAATGGCGAGGAGCGGTCAACGCCATGGAGGTGATCAGGGCCCGCGAGTGCGCGCTCACCGAGTCGTTCCGCTTCGGCCAGCACTTCGCAGCCCTTGCTTCGCGCATATTGAATCTGCTCGGGGAGCGTACGCCGCTTCGGGGCCAGGCGGGTATCGCATCCACATTCTACGAAGACGCGGATTCTGCACGCCGCTTTGATGCAGTGCTGTGCAGGAAGAACGTGACGGTGGTAGGCGCACTGGCCAACGGATTGATGGCTGGCCGCAAGGTCGCTGTCCGCGCAAACATTGACGAGATTCTTGCGTTTGCCGACGGCGCAGACAGACTGATGCGAGGCCAGCGGACGTTCACGCCCGCTTCGCTCGCGTTGTTTGAGTCATGGCAGGACGTCCAGGACTACGCTAGCAGCCTGGCCGGTCGGGACCTTCTGCCTGTCGTGCAGATCATCGATCGCGAAGGCACAGCCTATTTGCGCCAGCTGCTATCGCGCGTCACACCGGAGAGCGAGGCGGACTACGTGGTCTCGACCATTCACCGCGCGAAAGGCCTGGAATGGGACCGCGTCAAGGTGTCGGGCGACTTCCGTTTTAAGACTGGCGATGATGGGCGCACAACAATGACCGATGAAGAGAAGCGCCTGCTGTATGTCGGCCTGACACGCGCGCGCACCGAAATGGACGTTTCAGAATTGCGGAGCGATCTTCTCAAAGTCTTCGCGGGTGCCCCAGCGAACTGATTAACAGCCTTCACGAACCTGCACTGTGAGGGGCGAACTGGCATTCTGTCAGGGAAAAAAAGCCCGTGCGTCAGAGGACGCGCGGGCTTTTTGACAGGTAACAGGATCAGGCATGGAAATTCAGACGGAACTGATCGCCGCACGCGGGAACTGCGCGCCGCATTGCGGACTCCATCCACCGATCCATCTGCATGGAGCGATGTGCGAGTGTGTTCGGATGACCTGATTTCCGGGCTGCAATACGTGCGGAGAAATCGTAGGCCATTGAGTCGACGCTCGCCACCCATTCATACATCTTCACCCGCTCCAGAGCGGTTCCTTTGACGCCGAACAGGTGTAGACGCGCACCCGGCGGCAAGCGCCCTTCCAGCCCTTCCAGAATCGCATAAAGGCCGTGATTCGGGTCCGTGAGATGCCGACGGCATACGGAGCCCAGGCCGATCAGTGAGGGCGGTGCTATCCACGGCGCCCAGCGCTCCCACACCTGTAACATCAGGTCGATGCTGCGCCGGTAATCGTCAACCGACCAGCCCTGCACCACTGGTACTGGGATACGGACCAGGTTCTGTACAGCATTTGCGCTCATTGTCCGCATCAGTTCGTCTTGCCACGTATAAACGACACGTAACATCCCTTCAAGCAGCGTCGCTGTCGCTCGCACCCGATAGTCGATCGCAGGCTGATCAGCTGCCAGCTCGGGCTCGCAGCAGAGGTCCGGCTGTGCTACCCACGCCGATCCGGCGAACGAGGCGAGCTCAACAAACTGTTCCATCGTCCAGGGATAGATGCCGGCGATTCCGGCCTGCCGCCCCTTTGATTGAAATTGCCTCATCGCGGTGAAACCGGCGCTGTCCAGAGCAAAATCAATCTCCGTCAAATCGGTCGTTTCGGGAATGCGGAAACGCCCCGCTTTTGGCTTCCAGAAAGCCGAGGCCGAGACCGTGCCGGCGAACCCCTCGTTGAAGGCGTGAAAGGCCAACTTGCCGCCACTATGAGGAATGCCGACGCGGATCAACAACCCTTCGTCGACATGCGCGTTGCGTTGTGAACCGGGCAAGCGGTCGGTGTTTGATTCAAGACTCATTAAAGTGCTCCAGCGTAAGCGCGGCGCATCCCGAGCGGGCTGCCCCGCAAGGGTGTGGAATGCGACCGCTTAAGCGGTACGAGTAAAGAGATTCAGCTATGGCCTTTCGATATCAAGCATCTGTGCTTCGCTGAAGGCGTTTTCGACAAGATGCCGATCGAGTTCGGGCGGCGCCATATTCAATCGCTCAGCAAGACGCGCGGGATACCCAACACGGGTTGCAATGTTCTGATAACGCTGTCACGCACCGGTTGGCGGGCCAGCATCATCCCGTTCAGCGAGCATGGCGTGGATCCGATCGCTACACGCCCCTAAGCTCCCCTTCGGGAGCGTCTCCCAAAAGGGGCAAAGAATTGGATCAGGCAAGCGCGGTTTCCGTACGGATGTGCTTCATCCATTCGGGCGCCGAAGGTAATCGCGCGACAAGGCCGATGATGCTTTCGCTGGCGCCCGTGCTTGCACCGACACAGGAACCGTTGAGAATTGCGGCCTGCAGATACAACAGAAACGCCATCGCGTCGACACCATGCTCCACTGCGACGGCATCCAGCGATTCGGCGGCGTTCAACAGTTCGAGCAGGAAGCGCGACGACAGTGCTGCGCGGTGCATCGTCACGATCGCTGCGGTCGCGACGTCCGACGCTGCGCCTGGATCGGCATCCGTGATTTCAGCTTCGGTAATTGCCTCTGAATTGACGAGGCAGCGCATGACATCATCTAAAAAATCGCTGCACGAGTAGGACACGATCTGGCTCCTTGAAAAAAACACCGGACAGATCGCCCCAGACGGGACACCTGCCCGGCTGGGTTAAAGAAATGAGAAGAGGGTTGAGTCGAACGGACTACCGATCAATGGCGGACGCTGTGCACGTCTCTAGACGCTGCTGTATCGCAAATGCCGGTCAAATGGCGATGGACTGGTACGTTCTGCCTGCGTGCTGGAGCGACGGTCGCCAGATGCCGCAGCGGATTGCTGCTCACAGAGCAGACAGGCCAGAGCCAGCAACGCTCCTATCAGCGTCGCCGTCGTAATTTGCTTCTTCATGATCGCCTCGCGAATGGGCGAAAGCCCCAACGCTCTCTCGAGGTTGGGGCTTTCGCGTCAGGAACAGGTTTGCGGGTGAGCAACCGGGAAGACAATCACCCGGCCATCCTTGCAGAGAGCGAAATCGGCCGGCTCTCCCTTCGGCGCCCGGACGACAATCTTTGCCACATGGTCCGTCGTCGCGGTCCTTGCCTGTGGCTGGGACGAGCAGGCGCACAACGACGAAGTGCCTGCCGCAATAAGCAGCATCAAAAGGTTGGTCATGGAATATTGCCGTCGTAATGAGTGATCGCGCCCGCCTTACGCGGCGCGCGAGTCGAGAGGGATGCTCGCGAGATGCGTCACCCACTTGCCGTCGACCAGCACGTCACGCATCAGCGTGCCGTTCAGGACGTAGGTATGGGTGTTGCCAACGCGGGCAATACCAGGCCGTACCGCGACCGTGATCGTCTCGGTACGTGTGTGCATGTGTTGCTTCAGATTCATTGCGTTCCTCGTTGGAAAAAATGGACGAGGAACGCCCCGTGGGGAGCGTTCCCCACAGGGTTAAAAAGCATCGAGCGCTCAGGCAGCGAGCGCTTCAACATCGATTACCGCGTCAGCTTCAGCAATCAGCTCGGGTGTCTGCGAGATAAAAAACTCCCGCTCGTACTCGCCCTGCTTCAGCACTTCGCGTTTCATGCGCATGAACTGCACCTTGCGCTTCGGGTCGAGCGGACCGTCAGACTCATCGCTGAACAGTGTCTGATACGGCTGCCCCGCATTGCGCGCGAGGTACAACGCGATGCCGCGAGTCAGACATTCGTTGATCCACACCTTCTGGCCACCGGACATCACCGAGACAGCCTTGGTGTTGTCGTTATCGGCGTCGTGCACGAGGATTTCGAATCCCTCGCGCAATTCGCCGCTGGCCAGCGCACGCTGGGTCTGAATCTCGACAGTAAATCGCATGCCATAACATGCGAGCAGCAGGTCGTTGACCGTCTGCGCAAGTGCCGGCCCAGCATCGTCGATCGTCAGGGCAATGACCCCATCGTTGCCGAGACCCTTGGCGGTCAGTTTCCATCGTGCGATCTCGTCCGATATCCGGTCCGCGCGCGATTGCGTTGCGGCGAAACCGGCAAGTTCTTTCGAGATTGCATCGCGCTCCGCCTCTCGCGTCGATTGCGAACGGA
Source organism: Paraburkholderia fungorum (assembly GCF_900099835.1). NCBI lineage: Bacteria > Pseudomonadati > Pseudomonadota > Betaproteobacteria > Burkholderiales > Burkholderiaceae > Paraburkholderia > Paraburkholderia fungorum. Next base: position 315,190 of record NZ_FNKP01000004.1, on the reverse strand, counting down.
TCAGCGCTTCGATCCGTGCGTCAATCGCTACCGTCGCCTCGCGACTGGCTGTCAGTTGCCGGTCGAGCTCAGCGATCGCACCCGTCACGTCGACGGCCGCAAGGCGCTTCGCTTCCGAGTCAACCTCCATCACCAGAGCATTCAATCGGGCCGTCTCTGCCTCCCGGCGTACACGTCCCTCCTGCTGCTCCGTCTCGAGCGACGCCAGTTCCTGCCGGGCGACATCGAGACCTGCGGTTGCTGCATCGAGCAGAGGCTTGCGGGCGGCGAGATCAGTTGCCTTCTGCAGATCTGCGCGCGCGGCTGCTATTGCGGCGTTCACGCTTCGGAGCTCACTCTGCTTCGCAGCGAGTTGCGCGACCTGAGGGGTTAAAAGCTCCGATTGCTCCCGTTGCTGCCGGAAGTTTTCACGAAGCTTTTTCAGCGAGATGACCTGCTCAGCTGCCTGCGTCGACGCGTTGCGCGCCTGCGCCAGCAAAGGGCATGTCGAATGCATCTCGTGCCCCGCACAAGGAACCTCACCAATCACCGCTGCCTGTTGCTGCAGGGTTCTAAGCAAAGCCGCCTGTGAGCTCCCCTGTGACTCCAGTCCTTTCAGACTCGATGTCACAGAGGTCAGCGCCAGCCGCTTTGACTCCAGCTCCGCGATTACGGCCTGCAGAGGCTCGACGCGCGCTTCTTCACGGGCAAGCCGCAGCTGCGATTCATCACGCAGCGCGGCCGCACCCAGAATCGCGGCGCGTTGCTGCAACGTCGATTCGTGTCCCGCGATGGTCTGCTGGATCACGCCTCGTCGCTGGGCTACCCGCTGCGTTGCGGTGTTCTGCTCGCCTGCGAGCGTACGCAGCGAGTCGGACAGCTCGGCACGTCGCGACGCCAGTTCACGTAAGCGGGTCTCGACAGAGGCGTTTTCCGCCTGCCTGGCAGCAAGTGACGCCCGCTGCGCGGTCAGATTGGCGACCCCGGCCTGCAACGTCTCACGATCTTTCCGGGCAATCACCAGCGCCTCGCCGTCGGCGACAATCGCGCGTTCGGTCTGGCTCAGGTGTTCGCGCCTGCCTGACAGCGTGACAAGTTCATGCTGGACAGCCGACAGCGTACGGCCGAGCACCTTGGCCACCTCGCCCGCTTTCGCGGACAGGGCGCGCAGGTGATCGATCCTGAGCAGATCGGCAAGCAGGCCCTTGATCTCGCTCGCGCCGTAAGACGCGAGCGGACGGCGGTTCTGAGCCGAAAACTGGCTCGTGAAGAACGTCTCGAGCGAGCCACAGATCGCCTCGACACAGCGATCGTAGGTCTCGCTCTTTCCGTCCGACACAGTGCCGTCCGGCAGCGTGAAGGGCGTCCACGTACCGTCGGACGAACGCCACGCGAGAAAGTACTCGGCTTTGCCCGTCTTGCCCGTCTTGCCCGGCTTGCGGAAAGCGAACGACGACCGGTAACGGATGCCGTCGTGTTCCCACTCGAACTCCTTCACTGCCTGGGTGCCGGAAATATGGTCCCAGTAGGAGAAGGCGTCGACCGACAGTCTGGTCGCCCGGGACGGCATGATCCGGTACGGATGCAGGTTATCGATGATCGTGGACTTGCCGGCTCCGTTCGGACCCGTCAGGGCGATCAACCCGGGTGGAAGTGGCTCGAGATCCAGCGTGAGGTTGTCACGCCTCATTCCGTCCCGAACACCCTGGAAACCTTCGAGCGTCAGTTTCAAAGGCCGCATGTCGGCACCTCCGGAATGGGCGAATCGAACAGATAGTCTGACGGCAGCCACGGCACATCGTCATCGTTGGAGAAAGACGCGCACAGCACCGGATCCGGCCGGTTTGGCACCGGGGCGCTTTCAATGGCGACGGGTACAAGCGTCCCCTCGACTGCCTTCTGGACGTCGTCGCAGACTTTGGCGTATTGAGCTGCCGCCAGCCGAAGGACGCTGTCCCAGTTATCGCAACCGGTCAGGACTTTCAGTTCACGGCCGCTCCACTGGTTCGCATAGCCAGAATGAAACGACCACAGCAGGTTCTGCATTTCGACGTCAGGTACGACAACGAGTGCAGGATTCTCTGAGGCGGTCGACTCGGCGAGTACGAGACAGCTATCGCGTTGAGCAAGCACGGCGCCACGGTCGGCGCCAAACGGTTGATGAAAAATGCCGGCAGTAAATCCTGCGTGTTTCACAAGATCGCCCTGCAGCGGGCGGACGGCTACGGTTGCGTTGAAATGCCGGACCCAGTTAGAACCGGCGGGATACAGGCCAAACATGATCACACTCCACAGAAAAGAGGCGGAGTGCTCCCGGTAGGGATCGCTCCCCGCTAGGGTGTAAAAGAAAATGGATACAGCTAACTGCTATCGATGCGTCAATGACGCGGGTGAATCATGTTTCGATAGCCCACGATGGCTATCGGAACACGACGGTGTCCGCGTGCGAGCGCCGTACTGGCCACTCGCACGAAAGGGCGGCTTACGCCGCAAACAGATCATCGGTCAACCACGACAACGAGGACGGTTGCGGCGGAACCCCAAGGTCCGGCGATGCCGGTTCAGGCGGCACCCATTCAGGCACTGCCGGCAACTCCAACGTGCCGACGAGACTGAGTGCCGGAGCGGCTGGGACAGAGTCGATTGCGCCAAGCACTCTGGCCGCGATCGTCTCTGCGTCCCCTGTCTCCAGCAACTGGACGCAGTCGAGGACCGGTGCAGGTTCTACGTCGGACAACTCGCACCAGCGCGCTACCTTCGCTTCGACAGACGGTTCCAGGCTGATGCCCTGGGCCCGGCTCCGAACCACCGGCAACACACGCCCCTCCACTTTCAGGGCCGCCGCGCCGGTGAACATGGCTGCAATCGCCTCGCGGTCGACCAACTGCCGATGCTCTTCGTCGATCTGCCAGCGCACGCGCACGAACTTGTCACCCGCGCCGTTTGCGATCTCCTGCAGCTTCTTCATGTCGGGCGGGCCGTCGAAGTCGATGCTGATCATCTGCCGCGAAGGCGTGGATACCGGAAGCGAATCAGCTTCTTCCGCGTACACACCCCACAACAGATAACCTTTCTCGCCCTCCTCGCCATAGTGAAACCGTCCGATCGATCCTGGATAGGCGATCCGGCGGCCCTCGCGGGTCCAGAACTGTTCCTTGTGGATGTGCCCGAGCATGAACGCGCTGCACTGTGCGTCAAACAGCGCGCCCAGCGAGAACTCATGATCAAAGCCCGCCATGGTTACACCGTGCTCGGTGGTACACCCGTTCACGGTCCCATGCGACACACCGATCGTTGGGATACCCGCTTCCCGCAGCCCGGCGTTCACGCGGCCTGCCGCTGCCAGATAGGCGGCAAGCACGTCGCCCAGTTCCGTACCTGCTGCGAGCGCGCCAACGCTCACTGCAAGCTGGCCCTTGTTGACCGTCGGAAGGCACGTGAAAACGGCTTGCGGTTGTAGCGCGATGATGTCCCGCAAGACCTCAGGCGAGAACAGCGGCCCATCCGATGCGAGAAATCTTCCGCCGATCAGCGCGACCTGAGATACCCGATCGGCGATGTGAACCGGGTGCGTGGCACCCATCAGCGCGAAGTTATCGAGCGTGCCGGGTGGCTCGTGCGAGAACGTACCCTGCAACATGAGGACAGGCATTTCGGCGGCCAGCCGGTGAACCTGCGTGGCCAGTGCGTTCAGCGAGGGAGCATGTGCATCGAGCCGGTGGTCGGTAGCGTCACCGGAAATCACCGCGACCTCGGCCTTCCGTTCGATGGCATCCCCGACTGCAAAGGAAAAGCACCGATCAGACTCCGCGAGGTTTTCAGGTGAATAGTGCAGGTCAGAAAAATGTGCGACTTTCAATTCCGCCTCCGTAAATGCAAAAAGGCCGCCTGCTGGCAGCCTCATGGGTGGTTCACCGCGTTGCGGTGAGTTAAACGTCAGGTTTACGACAGCGCATCACGCACGCGCATCAGCGTAATACCGAGCAGATTTCGCCCGCGCCAGTGCTGTCTGTCAGCGATACGCGCATCCCGCTCGCCCAGTCCGATACCCCAGATCAGGTCGTATGGACTCGCCTCGACCAGTTCGGTCGGTGCCGTAGCGAGAAGGATCGAGCGCAATCCAGGGTTCTGCGAAAACTTCTCACGGCACCCCACAAACACGATCGACTCGCGACGCAACTCCCATCGCGCGAGATCGAAATTGGCGACCCTCCGGCCGATCATTTTCTGCGTCATGGGATCATCCGTTGCGAGGATCTTCGATGCAGACTGTTCATCATCAAACAGCTTCGCTTTGGCGAACATCATGAACTGTTCGACACACGTGAACTGCACATCGTGATAGCTGAACCGGCATGGATGCCAGTTGCTGAAAACATCGTCCGCGCCGAAGAACGCGGTCAGGTTGCCTACCCGGCGCATGGTGCGACTCCGTTGGCGATACAGTGAATGGCCGCCGAAGCGGGCTGTTTCGATGCGCGATGCGCTGTCGAAAACACTTGAGCAAGCCTGCTTGCTGAAATGTTCTCGCGGGGGAAAGACCAGCCCCGAAGGGCTGGCAAAAAGTGATGAGCAAACGCTCAGATAAGCAACGAGTGCTGACGTGCTTCGACGATCTCCCGATCGAGAGTCGCCGGATCATTGAGCGCAGTTTCGAGTCGCCCAATCATCGCGTCAACATCCTGCACCCGTTCGACCCATCCTCGACCGAACCGGACATGCGCGAACACCTTGAAATCGTGTTTGCGATCTTCCGAGCTCAGGCCGAGACGCTTGAGGAGGTCTGACATACGGTCCCGCTTTTCCTCAATCGTCTCGCTGATGGCCTCTCCAGCTGGATCACCGGCCTGCCCCAGGACATGGGCCAGTAGCGAACCGGAAGCAGGCCCACCAGCCGGATGAGCAACGCCGGATTCGGAACCCGGGTCAGATGCCGCATCCTGTGCGCCCGGCACAGAGTAGGCGAAAGCACCTTCGTCGCCATCGACCCGCAACGGAACGATGTTGCCGCCAGCCTCGACCAGCGCGACCGCCCGATTGGCCGCCGCGAGCGCCGGCTCCGGATGATCGGCGCCATCAAGAAGAGACCCGATGTCGATCTCCGCGTCCAGCACTGTCAGCATCTGCTTTGCGCGCAACGGTTCGCCGTTATCGCCGATCCGTGTGATATCGAACTCCCGCTTCGATATCCAGAACCGCGTGCCCGTCAGCCTGCCGCGTGCGAGCACGACGGTCTGCATGGCGGAATACGCCTTCTGCAGCACGTAGATGCTGTTGGTCGGCAACTCGATAAGTCCAAGACCCCTGATATCAGGGATAGCGAAAATAAAGCTCGCCGACAGATTGCACTGGCGCGACTGATACTGCGGACAGCGCTCGGGATCGCAGATCCCGTCGGGAATCGCATCGTCCTGACGGAAGATGATGTCACGGCCACCAAACGTGCGGCTGGCCCGCTGTGCTCGCGGCGCGCGCTCGACCTTCGCATAGGTCTTGCAGTACCGCTGACCATCGCTGCCGTATTCCGAGAAGAACTTGCGGCCGGTGGTGCCCCACGCGGTCATCTGGTTGGGCAGATTGCCCATCCAGTCGTTGAACGCGAACAGCACCGGAAAGCGATAGAGCTTCACGCCTTGCCCGCGGTCCTCTCCATACAGGCGGAGAATCTCGGTGGCCACATCGGGGTTGGTGAAATCGGATTTACGGCAGGTGAAATACGGCGCGTTGCGCGGAATCATGGCGTTTCTGATACTAAACCGTGATTCGAGCACTTTCTCGATCGTTTCGAACGAGTCGCCGGCGACGACCATCTCTTCATAGAGCGCCACCGCGTTGGGATTCGCATTGGCAACTGCCTGCTTGAGCACCTTGATGCCGGGGCGGATCTTGCCGATCGTTGGCGGCCGCAGCGCTCTTTCTTCGACAATGCTCCTGGGCGGAGCGCCGGACAAACTGGGAACAGCGTTCATGAGGGTTTCCTTGAAAGAAAGAATATCGCCGTCGTGCGCAACTCTCTGGCTGAATGCTCCAGATGGGTTGCAGCCGCCTCTCCGCGGACTTCGGCAATGTGGGACAGAAAGACACGGCGCTCGGGGTCGCTGTATGCAGCGATCCGGGCAACCTCGCACCGCTCACGCCATGCTGGCGAAGCGGTATCGGTACAGGCGCGCTCCTCTTCGATCTGTCTGGCGATCGAGTCGGCAATGCGCGTATCAAGACGGTCAGGAAGCAGCAAGACACCTCCACAGGTCAAAGGCACAGGACAAAAAAAAGCGCGTTCCCCGGTCAGAGGAGCGCGCTTCGGATTCAGTGATAGAAGACCCGGGCGCCACGACCTTTTCGGGGTCGTGGCGCTCAGGGAGCCGTGAGGCTCACAGTCGGGAACGTTAGGTCGTTCCCGCGCAGCATGGTCGCGCTGCGCAACAGCCCATTTTCGGAAAATTCATTCCGCCGCAGGATCACGGATCAGTCCACTACGATCGTTCTACCCAGATGGGCTCTGGAGAGAGAACACCCGTTATCCGGGTCCGAACGATGTCGCGGCGCAAATGAATGCGGCCGGCGACGAGTTTTATGACTGAAAGATGGGGAGCGCAGGCGAAGCGCTCATCAGAAGAAAAATTCCACACCAGTAGCCAGCTGGTCGGAGCATGCCTCGGTAAAGCATTCGGGCACGGCTTGTACAGAAGATGGACGCCGGGCTGGGCCGGGTCAGGGTCGATGCGTCTGGGACGCGAGAAGTAGAGTCAGTATTGCCCAAATACGGCACTGCGCATCCCGGAAAGCTGACGAAATGAGCGCAGCTTTTGCCGGTTTTCGTCATACGTGAGGCGCGCACAATGGGCGGTGAGAGAGACCACCCAATAAAATCCCATGGCTGCAGTTCTTGATACACCCCCTGAGCCAGATCGCCCGGAGCGCTCCGACGATCCAAAGCTCAAAAGCGTCAGTGGCCTCAAGCCAATTGAGAGACTGACGAGCGATACCCGCGTTGCGCGTATCGTGCCAGAGTCCGATACGGCAACAGTGTTGCACTACAGCTCGCAATTCGCACGCGACTTCATCCGCTCCGACTACAACTTCTGTGCGGCGAAAATCGCCGTTGCTCGCGGCGGCAAGGTTCAGGCGCTACAGTCAGCACTGCGGGACGCCTCCGAATGGCTGCGAAAGACCAGCGAGTGGATAGCGCGTCACGATGCCCGGCCAATCGACATGCTGCCGGAGAAGATCGAACTCGTCATCACGCGCCCGCTGGCTGGACTGCTGGTGCGATGTCTGACGCAGTACGACCGGATCTTTGTCGGCTCGATCGCGGCCATGCTCGCAGAAAAGATCACCTCGACCGACCGCGCCAACATCCTCGCGAACGCGGAGAAGCGTATCAGGCACATCGTTCAGATCTGCATGCCTGACAACGACCAGTACGACTTCGACGGCGAACGCCGAGAAAAGTAACAGACCCGCACGACTCTCACACCACTGCCCGGAAGGATTGACTTCCTGTCCGGATGGGTACGCTCGACTTCTCACACTGGAGACGAACAATGGACATACGGCAAATTCAGGCGCTTCACGCCCAGTACTCGCAACAGCCCGTGATCATCGACATCGCCGGTCACTCTGCCGCCATGCCGGCGCTCCCGGCACCGGATGGTGCTGCCGGGGGACGAGGGGACCTCCGCAGGCTCCGGGCAAAACTGACGGCGGCCAGCCGGCCGGTGGTGCTATGCGTAGCCGTCGCGGCGCTCGCAGGTGGCGCCGGGATCAGCGCGGCGAAGATATGGCGGGTCATGCACGACGGCGTAGCAGCTTCGCCAGCAGCGAACGCCGGTGGTGCCGTCGGGCGCACAGCCATCGCAGAAGAGGCCCCCATCAATGCCGCGCCCCCACGACCGCTGACGAACTCTGACTTCGGAGCGCAGACCTCGCCTCCGTCCGCACTGGCCAACGTTGATGCACGTTCGCTGGCGATCAACGCTCAAGGCGCTGCGACCATCGCACAAAAGCCTGACACGAGCGGCGCGCTCGCCCCGCTTACGACTGCGGCAGCGTCCCCGATTCGCGCGCAGCACGGCGCTCCGGCGCCGCAGGCAGCCGCCGTAGCGGTACCTGCTGCCGCGCAAGCGACTGCAGTCGCTCCGGCCGCCACCCCCGCACCCGCGCCGGCTACGACGGCAGACCACAAGGATTCTCCCGTGAGCGCGACCAGCCAGCGTCCCGCATTGCGTCCGCTTCGGCGTGTGATGCCGCACCACGCGAGCCAGGCCGCGTCGGAATCGGCTGAGTCGGCCCAGCCACAACCTAAGCCCGCCACTCCCAAGGGCGGTGACGTTCAACTATTCTGAGAGGCACGTATGAAAACCCAACTCCCAAGCGTCACCCTCCTCGCGCCAGGCGTCTCAATTCACGGCGACCTGATTCTCGACCATGGTCTGAGCAACTTCGGAATCGTCGACGGTAACCTGATTTCGAACGCAGGTCTGGTGCACGTCGGCCAGGGCGGTATGGTCAAGGGGCAGGTTGAAGGTGAGCACGTACGCATCGACGGCACCGTAGAAGGTGACGTACACGCGCGTGGCGTTCTGGAAATCAATGGCCGGGTGAAGGGGAACGTCTTTTACTGCGGCACGATCCGGCTCGGTCCGCGGGCTTCGCTCGAAGGTCAGATCAAACGCAAGGCGAGCGAGCTGACGCTCGAGAACGCCGCAAATAATGTCCAGCAGTTCTCTCGCACAGTCGCTGCCAGTTAATCCTGCACGCAGACTCCCAAGGCATACAACTTGCGCAGCTAAAGAAGGCGGGAGATCTCGCCGGCAGGTTTTCCTTGGGGTCAACCATGAACTGCATCACTCGAATGTCTTTTACCTATGCGCTCATCGGCGCGGTATCGATGTCAGGAATGAGCCTGACTGCCGCTGCGGCAAAGACTGCCCCGATCGGTGGAGCAAATCCGACCGGTTCGACGGAACAGGACCGTAACGGCTCTCCGCGTAATTCAGTTCCCGGCGCGGACAATGAAAATAGCGCTCGGCTTGACGCGTCCAGAGCTACTCAGTCAAACAGAGGTAGAAGCAACGGCCTGAACATGGGGACAAACAGCGGTGCAAATAGCAACGTCAACGCCCCTCCGGGCCATTCGCGGCAACAGGGCCGATAGGTGATCGTTCCGCACGCGCTTGTCGTTTGATCCGGTTTCCATCGTCAGTGCCAGTCTGACCCGCTGGACTTTTGTCTGGGGGTCGTCTCTTCGTCGACAAAGCTTGCGCAGAGAGGCGGCGATTCACTTTCGATGAAAATGAGGTGGTGATTGCGTGATGCCAACGCGTCCGGCTGACAAATCATCGTTAAGCTGACTTACCTAAAATTGGCATCATCGTATCGATTCACTTTCTGCGCATCAGCAGCCCCTACTCAGCGGCACGGCGCGAATGACCCGACTTATTACATTATTCGATGAAATTAGTGTCGTTCGAATTCGTGAATCGGTGCATTGAAAATATGACGGCTTAGTCGTATAACCCACTGCCACCAACCACAAATGCTGTTTACGCTGAACGCCGCCATCTGTAGTCGTCTCATTAAGGGCGGGAACAGAATTTTTCTTTGACGTCAGTGCTCCCCGTTAAGGCCGTCAACAGTCCAGCAACTTTGGTCGCCTCTTAGGGCGACGTAATAAATAAAGTTCGCACGACCAGATGGGTATACAGTGCGTAGGCCGTCTTCTCTAGATGGACCGACGTTTTAGAGGTAGTGATGCAATCAGATATCAGCAAAGCATTTCCTTCCGTAGCTAATGAGCCTGCTTACAGCCAAGATCACCCGGCGAAAATCATCATTCTCAGGCCTGCTTCCGTTAGCCGGCCAGAACAGGGGGGCATCAAGTACTCGCTCGTCGTTTCTATCGTAAATAAGTCGCGGTATTCGACTCCCCCCAAAAAAGGATGATTGTGGCGCTCCATTTTCCCAATCCGAGCCGAAGCTACCATGCCGCGAAGCATTGCGTGCTCTTCTGGGGATACGACGGCTCTCGGGAAATTACGTTCGAGGTCGACAGCAAAACGCTCGAAGACCTGCAACCCGGACTCGGATCTGACGAACGCTCGTGTCTCGCGGCATTTGACGAATTTCGCGAGAAACTGCTTGAGATTGCGAGAAAGCGATACATTCGCGGTCCGCAGAATAGATATTCGATTTGATCCAAGCGGCGTGCCGGTCTGGTCATTCTAGCAATGAGTCGCCGCGACGCCCCGACGTTTGGGTATTGCCAGGTAAACATGCGGGTCAAGGTTGCCTTCCATGTACCGAGTAATTACCTACCGAGGTTTCGAGATTCATGTCGAATTGACTCCAGCGGCTGAAGACATGTTTGACGTAGCTTTTCAGATCAGGGGCGACGCAAAACTTTCGGTATTCGGCGCACGGGGGAACCGCATACAATTGCGCAACGGGCCCTTCACTAAACGCTGGGCCTACCTTGTAGCGGAAATTTCCGGGCAAGCCGCAATCGACCTGTTGCTTGGATCCGTCGACTGAGCGTTGTCGTTTGCTCAAAATCTGGTCTCTTGCCTATCGCACCTGATAATGCCGTCATCCGCCGTCCGGCGCGACGGTCTAAGTATCTGCAACTATGGCCCGCAGGGCATGACGGTCCACGAATACTGAATGGTGCGCAACCGTTCTCGCTCAACGCCGCGAGAGGCATTTACTCTCGGGCCACTTCTCTGCCCGCGAATTTGAGATGCCCGCTTTCGGGCAGTCAGCAGGCACTGACTCTATATTTGCAATAGGCCACAATAGGTCTGGTTTTGCCGGGCACATAGGATGCGTGGCCAGCTACATCCAGATCATGCACGCACGTCCGTGACCAGTCCCAAACGCGCCCCGCTGCTCCCCTGCGGCCTAAGCGCTCTGTCGGGCGCTGGCGCCCAGAAACGAAAGTTGTAAGGCACGGGTTAGGCCCCATTGTCAGGCCCATGCGCTCCGCCTCTAAAATCAGTTGGTGTCATCGTGCTTTTGAGAGTCGATGGAACCGGTATAGATCACCCACTTGCCATTGCGGGGAGCCCAAAAAATGAAGTTGGCTATGCGCTTCTTTACGATCGTCCATGGGCTGATGGCTGTCCTATTCACCTGCGCGGCACTGATGTTGATCGCGAATGCCGCTCGCATTGGATCGACTGCAATTGGCAGTCCATGGGACTCGGCGAGTGCGCTATCCGTCATCGAAGCTTTGGGGGTGTTGGCCGGGGCCGTTGTCGCCCTGCAGATCGCGGAGACGGTCGTAGAGGAAGAAGTCATCCGGGAGGCTGATGTGAGTGCCCCGACGCGGGTGCGACGTTTCATGTCTCGATTCCTGGTGGTTGTCGTCGTCGCGCTTGCCATTGAAGGGCTCGTGGCAACGTTCAAGGCGCTTCACCAGGATTCATCACAGCTTCGGTATGCAGCCTTGCTGATTGCTTCTACAGCGTTGCTGCTTGCCTCCTGGGGACTGTTCGTTTACCTGAATCGGTCCGCGGAAGAATTAGAGCCCGAAGCCATGGCCGAAGCGAAACGCGAAGATAAGAACGTGTAATAGTTCTGTGCCGAGTGTGCTGGCCGAATGCGACGCGTCTCGCCTCGCCAAGAATGGCACGCGGCTTAAATCGCCAACAATCCGACCCATTGCACTTCAGCTCATCATTCAAGGGGACGGCTTTGCGGCCGACCTTCCTCCAATGGGGTCGGGGCATAGCGCCCGTCATTGGTCGACCCGGTGCCCCGGATGTTCGTTGCTCGCACACAGAGTCGAAACTACGATGGTCTACCCTGCCCAAAGAAATCGACCGTCCCTGTCGGCGGCAAAACGACCTCCCGGATCTGTTCGCGGCCTGGACGTCGGGATGCTTGAAAGCGGACCGTGCGGATACCTGCCGATGTGACGAAGCCGTCACGTCGCTGGTCTTTCACTCGGTTATGTGAACGATCATCAAGCTCGACGACTGCCACAATCTGAAAATCGGAAGTGAAGATACCGTAGTCGATACGTTTCTGGGCAATGCGCAGGAAATCAGCATACCCCGCCTTGCCCTTTGCGACCGGATCGAGCAATGCGCTCATCGCAATCTGCGGAAAAACGTAATGCTCGGGTAGCGCGTCGCGCAAGCGCCCGAAGAACTCGATCTCGTTCGGGGTCATCAGCGCGCGCGACGTAAAGCAGGGTTGCGGGCGACCGCTGCCCCCCTTGCGTTGCAGCACGGCCAGCACGACAACAATCAGGATTACCAGCACGACGAACCAGACCCACGGAAGAACTTTCATATTTAGATTTGCGATTCAACATCATTGGATAGCGCCCACCCGTCCTTTTTCACGCGACGGGTCGCGGCGCCGGTTTTGAACAAAGCATCGCGGATGCCCGTATCAGTAGCTCATAGCACTTCTGATTCGATCACGAACCGGGAGACCGGATTCTTCTTGATGGTGGCTATCACGAGGCTATCGCGCGCGCGGGTCATCGCAACGTAGAACAGTCGGCGCTCTTCCGATTCGCCGCTCTTTTCATCGGGAACCACACCCTCCTCCGCGCGCGTGATCCAGACGTGATCCCATTCCAGCCCTTTCGAACTGTGCATCGTCGTCAGCACAAGCGCGCCCGCGACCGGTTTGTTGTTGTCCCGTTTCAGGAACTCGATGCGCTCTGCAAACGTGCCATTCAACCGCGCGAGAACGTCGTACGTGGCCCGGATCGCGCGGGCCGCCTGGTCGCCTTTGGCATAAGCCATCATGAACTCCAGCACGCCCTCGAGCGCCAGCGAATAGAACTTGCGCTCGCAGAGCGCCTTCCACTCGGCGAGCCGCTTCATGAAGCTGCGGTACGTCGTGGCCGTATCCTCATCGATACCGAGGGCGACCAGATCCTTCTTCAGCCGCTGTTTCAGCTCAGTACCCATATCGCGGTGAAGCGCACCCAGATGCGCAGAGCTCATGCCCATGTAGCCGAGCACAGCATCGAGACCGTTGCGCTTGCTCCCCTCCACGATTTCCAGCAGGTTGCACATCAACGCACCCTGCGGTCGATTCAGCACAGAGCTGCCAGAGGCGCGGTGATACGCCACGCCGTGGGACCGGCACACCGATTCAATGGGATCGAAGATACGGTTGGTGCGCGCGAGGATCGCGCAGGATCGTCCTTCTGCGAGCAATGGTTGAAGTCGTTCAATGGCCGCCACCGCATCGGCATATTCGTCGTCCAGTCGACTCGTCGTGACGCTTCCGCCGATACCGCGCTCCGCACGAAGCGCCTTTGGAATACGATCGACGTTGTGGCGAATCACGCGATCGGCGGCCGACAGGATCTCGCTCCTGCAGCGATAGTTACTGCCGAGCACAATCCGTTGCGCGTCGAACGTCGACGCGAAGCTCTCCATCCCCCGAACGCCCAGCGCGGCCCGAAAGCCGTAGATGCTCTGATCGTCGTCGCCCACAACCGTGACCTGCGTCCCGCCCTTCGCGTGCAATTCCACCCACCGGTACTGAAGCGGATCGGTGTCCTGAAACTCGTCGACGAGCAGATCGGTCAGCCGGTATGGCGTAATTTCGCCACTCTCCATGCCGGCGACAGACAGCCGCAACATGTCCTGGAAATCGATCTTGCCATTCCGGGCGAGCGCATCCTGATATGCGTGATATAGCTCGGCGTCTGCCGTTCCCGGCTCGACGCGGCCAAAGTCCGTCTTGATACGCTCAATCACCGGCACCACTTCTTCCGGCTTCCACGCGAGGCCCAGTTCCGCGATCACGCGCGCGAGCAGGCCCATGCGATCACCGTCAGAAGCAATGTCCCGCTTCCGGCCACCGGGAGGCGTCAACTGTTTGAAGGCCAACGAGTGAAATGTCCCGGCGACCAGCCGTCGCTTCGCATCTGCTCCAGCCAGCGAGAGGATGCGCTCCCGCAGTTCGACCGCCGCGTCCTTGCTGAAAGTGACCGCACCAACGACGGCCGACGGATCGGACAGCAGCAGCGCGGCCTTGGTCGCGATCGTCTTGGTTTTGCCGGCGCCGGGACACGCGATCGCGACGCAATGGCGGCGTAGCTCCGCCACCTCGCGCTGTTGCTGGTTCAACTCGTCGAGCATGGCATTGCCTCTGGATTACCGGCCGCGCACGGTCGTCATCAGGCGCAGATGGGTCATGTAGCCGCGCACGCCCACCGGATGGAACTTGCGCAGGAAGCGCGACGTTTCCTCGTCGACGTCGGACTGGTCGCGCACGCCGTTCCATACCAGAAAATCGAAGTTGTCCATCACCTGGTCGAACCGCAGCATCAGGGAAAGCAGGCGCATCGAGAATCGCGAATAGGCTTCGACCTCAATGTCGAGCGACGGCTTCGTCACGCTCGGCGTGAACACGATGTCGCCCTGATCGCGCATCTTCGACTCCGTCTTCTGACGGAATTCCCGCGCGACGGTCAGCTGTTCGTCGACATACGCTTCCAGATCGCCGATCTGTTTCTCGAACCAGCCCGTCACCGTCCCCTGATCGTCCGCGCCGAAGGTCGAGCGGCCGAAGCGTTGCATGTTGATGCTCATACGGTTCAGGTACGGCCACCATTGCTCGAACAGCGGCTTCAGACGCGTGTGGTTGAGTCGCACGGAGGCTTTGACCACAGCCGCGCCCGAAAGCTGACGCGCCATCAGTTCGCGGCCGATTTCGCGACGGCGCTGCACGATCGCTGCGCGCTCGGCGGGCGAAAGATCACGGAACAGCTTGCGGGTACGTTCGACCTGATCGCGCTTCTCCGCGGCTTCCGATTCGCTGATCATCCCTTCTTTCTGGAGGGTGACCGCCGCGTCTTCCATCTGCTGAAGTTCGCGCTCGATTTCACCGTCGTCTGCCCCATCAGTCGTCGGTCCGCCCGCTGCAGTGGCAGCGGCGCCCGGTGCGCTTTGCGCGTGAACAATGTCGGCCGCCGGTGTGCCCTGGACGCCGGCGCCTTCTGCGTCGGCCAGATTCGTCTCTTCGTTGATCGTGCTCATGGATGTCCCTGTGGTGAGAGCTCGCGCGCACGCGCGGCATGCAACCTATTGTTGCGGCCTCGCAGGATCGTGGAGCCTCAAAACATGGGCGATTTCAACAGCCTTTCTCTCGCAGACGCCGCGGACGGAAGCCAGAGATGTGCCGGACCATGTGATGGCCTGAAATATCGAAGGGGGCACTGCATCGCGCGCGGGCG